>JBEPXC010000421.1:0-2511 GCA_041642035.1 Sphingobacteriia bacterium | reverse complement strand
TGGGAAGGGGGATTTGTATGGGCCTGTAAAAATTATGATGGTGACGTGCAAAGTGATACCGTAGCCCAGGGATTCGGTTCCCTAGGCCTAATGACTTCAACCCTGGTTACTCCGGATGGAAAAACCATGGAAGCAGAAGCCGCTCACGGCACGGTAACACGTCATTACAGGCAACATCAGCAGGATCTCCCTACTTCAACCAATCCTATTGCCAGCATCTTTGCCTGGACCCAGGGGCTGGCATTCAGAGGCAAACTGGACAATAACCAGGAATTGATTGATTTTGCCACTACGCTGGAAAAGGTATGCGTGAAAACCGTAGAAAGCGGCCTGATGACCAAAGATCTGGCCATGTTGATTCACGGGGCCAACACCCAAAAGCAACACTATCTCACTACGGGCGAATTTCTTGATGCCATTGATATGAACCTTAAAAACAGTTTCTCTTCACTACAATAAATCCAGACTAACACGATAAAACCACCTGACCATGGAATACATTAAAAATCGATTTTACGAAGCAGCCATTAAGAAGCATGATGAATTTCAGAAATTAAAAAATGATTATTCAGATGTTGTGGTGGGCAAAGTGACCATAGGTCATGTATTTGGGGGCATGAAAGGCATTCCCAGCTTGCTTACCGAAACCTCGAAGCTTGATCCCAATCAGGGAATCCGTTTCAGGGGGATACCCATTTCAGAGCTTCGGAAAACCATTCCGCGGCTGTGCGAACATGGGGAACCCCTTCCCGAAGGATTGTTCTATCTGATGCTTATTGGAGAGATACCCGAACTGGATGATATTTCCAATATTAGCAAAGACTGGGCAAGCAGAGCCATTGTTCCTCAATATGTGTTCGATGTTATTGATGCCATGCCCAAAAATTCACGACCTATGGCACAGTATGTAGCTGCTATTACCAGTATGGCCTCCGATTCCTATTTCCTGAATGCCATGCAGGCAGGCGTGCACAAGAAGTATTACTGGGATTCCACCTACGAAGATGTAATGAACCTCATTGCCCGTCTGCCTCGCATAGCAGCCTATATCTATCGCCGAACCTTCCATAAAGGTGAGCATATTGATCCTGATCCACGCCTGGATTGGGCCGGCAATTTTGCTCATATGATGGGATTCAGTTCTCCTCCCCATAAAAGACTTATGCGCCTTTATATGAGCCTGCATGCCGATCATGAAGGAGGTAATGTATCTGCCCATACAACCCACCTGGTAGGATCTACCCTCAGTAATCCCTATTATTCTTATGCAGCAGGAATGTTGGGTCTTGCCGGTCCTTTGCACGGATTTGCCAATCAAAACGTCTTAGGATGGATCTTTGATATGATGCGCGACTTAAATGATGAAGATCCTTCGGAAGAAAGAATAGAGCGGTATGTAAAGAAATATCTTGATAAAGGTGGTGTATTGCCCGGCTACGGCCATGCTGTTTTGCGTATTACCGATCCCCGCTTCGAAGCTCAGAAAGAATTTGCCGAGAAGTTTATTACCAATGATAACCTCATCAACATCGTTAATAAGCTTTATAAGGTAGTCCCTCCGCTGCTTGAAGCCACCGGAAAGGTAAAAAACCCATGGCCCAATGTTGATGCATACAGTGGTGCTTTATTGCGCTTTTATGGCATTAAAGAACACCAGTTTTATACGGTTATGTTTGGCATTTCCCGAGCCCTGGGCGTGCTCTCATCTCTTTTATTCGACAGAATATTTGGCTTGCCCATCGAAAGACCCACTTCTTATCCTCTTCAGTGGTATAAGGATGTTGCTGAGGGCAAAATAAAGCTTGATCTGTAGCGATAGTCACCAGGTATTGGCTGGATTATATTTCTCCGGCACAGGTGCCTGCCTCAGGCAGAACCGCCTGCAATTAAGAAGAAACGAAATACTTTAAAATAAATACACATGTCAAAATTACCCTATCAAATTATAGAGCGCCTTATCACCAAAAAAGGAGAATTTAATTTCTTTAGCCTCGCCAAACTCGAGAAAGAAGGAAAGAAGGTGTCTCATCTGCCATTTTCAATAAGGATATTGCTCGAAAATGCCTTACGCAATTACGATGCCTTTGCCATTACAGACGAAAATCTTGACACCTTATTCAACTGGAGCCCTTCGCCATCTGATAAGGATATTCCCTTTAAACCCGCACGGGTTTTAATGCAGGACTTCACAGGTGTTCCTGCCGTGGTCGATATTGCCTCACTGCGTGCTGAGGTAGCCCGCAAGGGCAAAGATGCTGCGGCCATTAACCCCCTGGTGCCGGTAGATCTGGTTATAGACCATTCGGTTCAGGTAGATTATTTTGGTACACAGTATTCAGCCTTACGCAACGTTGAGGTAGAGTACGAGCGAAATCATGAACGCTACCAGTTCTTGAAATGGGCACAGAAAGCCTTTGATAACTTCTCTGTTGTGCCTCCGGGAATGGGTATTTGCCATCAGGTAAACCTGGAGTACCTGGCCCAGGGCGTTACAGTGCGCGATGGGCTGGT
>JBEPXC010000420.1:0-2532 GCA_041642035.1 Sphingobacteriia bacterium | reverse complement strand
AGGGTGCGGTTCCAACCCGAAAGATAAACATTATACTCTTCAGGGATGCTCTGATTAAGTTCTACGAGCCAAAAGTCAGATGTCTCATGTCGGGCTTTGTTTACTGCTCCCGACATAGCATCATGAAGAGGTATTTCGGTTGGATTTTCGCAAGTTTCGCTCTGCCAGTTAAACCAGAATACCAGGGTTGATGGATCGCCGTAACAATGGTTTGCCGAAAGAAAATAAGGTTTCCCATCATTGCGGGTATTATTGATCAGAGCACCTGTGCAAAATCCATTTCCATTACTCACCAACATACCCACCGATCGGATCTGATTTTCCCATCCCTGGCCCTCAGCGCAGGCCACATTGAGATTGCAGGAACCTGAACCTCCAAACGATTTGGTGAGTAATTTTCCCGGCCCCCGGTATCCATGGGTTACCCGAATGAGGTTTATCTCTCCTGTAAAATCAACATCAGCAGGCTCAAAATATTCGATGATAACTTCATCTCCCATAAGAAGTGTGGTGGCAAAAAAACCATCTTCCTGGTTGTTGAGATGTGTAAAAGCACCAATCACGCTTTTGCCGTCAGGAGTGTAGACATATAATTTTGCCCCAACAGGCAAATGATACTTATCGAAGGCAAGATTGATAGATACAGCTCCTTCACTATGTATACCCATACGCCACAAACGGCTTCCATCGTCAAAATAGTCCCATTGCCCTGAATTATGGGGGTTGTAATTTACAGCTATGTTGTTTCCGAAACGGTATGGAATACCCACTATGGTATCCTGAATCTGATCTTCAGCCATAAGCTTTATGTGGTTTACAGCAGGCATTACAGTAAGATCGGGTATGCTCAGGCGCTCTTTTTTGCCTTCCTGCAAGCCCAGTGGAGTCCCTTTTTGACTCAATTGCCCATAGGATGACATAGAAGAAAATAGCATAAGCCAGATAAATGCCTGAAAAACCTTGCAATAGGATATCATAAAAATTGGTGCTTAGGTAGATTGAAGCTTTTGTTTTTTGTGACGTTAAAGTTATGAAATATCCAGCGATAATTTTGTAATTTCAAACCCAAACCACTACTTACGAGTCCTCTGCTGATTTGTTGCCTGTGTCTTTCCAACGAAATTCTTTATTTGTCTTTTAAAACTATGGCTCTACATTTGAATTTACACAACTTCATGCGCACAGTAAAATGGAAATCTTATCAACAACATAAAATGAAATATTGATTGCATGGAACAAACAAATCTTTCTTACATTGGTTATTTACCTTATCTTTAGAGGTGTTTCATCCAATTATTATGTTATTTTTGTAGTAATACCACACCCTTTTTGAAACAAAACATATGGAAAAATTCTCATACCTGGGCAATGCCGATCCCCAAAGCATTGAATCTTTATACGAGGTTTATCGGAAAAACCCTGAAACTCTCAGCAGCGATTGGAAAAATTTCTTCGAGGGTTTTGATTTTGCCTCAACCCAATATCCTGATTCGGCCAACCTCTCGGAAAAAGAAACCAGGGTATTCAGAAATGAATTTAATGTAATTGATCTCATCAATGCCTATCGAGAGCGTGGCCATCTTTTTACCGAAACGAATCCTGTTCGCATCCGGCGCAAATATTCCCCCACTCTCGATCATCAGAATTTTGGTCTTACCGACGAAGATCTTAACAATACCTTCCAGGCCGGTAACGAAATAGGAATTGGAAAAGCCTCTCTCCGTAAAATAATTGATCATCTTCAGGTTACCTATTGTCAAAGCGTGGGGGCTGAGTTTATGTTTATCCGTAGCCCTGAAATTGTTGAATGGCTCAAAAATAAAATGGAAACCAGTCGTAACTTGCCCTCTTTTAACCAACAGGATAAAAGACAGATTCTCAAGAAACTTACACAAGCCGTAGGTTTTGAGCACTTTGTGCGCAAACGCTTCCCTGGTCAGAAACGATTCTCCCTGGAGGGTTGCGAAACCCTTATCCCGGCTCTGGATTCTGTAATCGAACTGGGAGCCGTTATGGGGATCAAAGAATATGTCATCGGTATGGCACATAGGGGCCGACTTAATGTGCTTGCCAACATCCTCGAAAAACCCTATTGCAAGATCTTTAGTGAATTCGAGGGAATGGCCTATGCCGATGAAGGTCTGTTAGGTGATGTGAAATATCACCTGGGGTGCACCCTGGAAAAGCAAACCAAATCAGGGCACAATATTAACCTGAGCATCTCTCCAAACCCCAGTCACCTGGAGGCGGTTAATCCGGTAGTAGAAGGAATTGCCCGAGCCAAGGCCGATAACAAATACATGAGCAATTATCAGAAAGTGGCGCCCATTCTTATTCATGGCGATGCCTCTATTGCCGGACAGGGTATCGTATATGAAGTAATTCAGATGTCGCAATTGCCAGCTTACAAAACCGGAGGCACCATTCATCTTGTTATCAATAATCAACTGGGCTTTACCACCAATTATCTCGATGCACGCAGCAGTACTTATTGTACCGATGTGGCCAAGACCATTCAATCACCCGTGTTTC
>JBEPXC010000419.1:0-2553 GCA_041642035.1 Sphingobacteriia bacterium | reverse complement strand
TGGTCGTCGATGGAATTATTACCTCCGATACTACAGCCCATGTAGTAAACCTAAGCTATAGTGGTGGGTTTTTCCTCGACGATAAGACCCCCAGGGCTAGCGGAGCCAGGGTTGCCATTTCGGATAACCAGGGCAATCGTTTCGAACTCTATGAAACAGAAACCGGTAAATATAGTACAGCAGATACCGTTGCGGGTAAGGTGGGTGTGGAATATACCCTGCATATCGAACTCGATGGTCAACTGTACCAGGCCAGCAGCCTTATGCCGCGGGTTCCTGAAATTGATTCGCTCTCATACCGATGGGATAATTACATGCAGTCTTACCGAATACTCCTTTATGGACAGGAACCTTCGGGCAAAGGAGACCATTATATGTGGCATCTATATAAAAATGCAAAAAAGGTTACCCAAAAGATTAATCAGCTCATGGTGGTTGAAGACGAATTTCTTGACGGAAATTACATCGGGGGCTTCGAGGTCGATTACTGGGATATGGAATTTAATTTTCAACCCGGCGATACGGTTTGTGTAGCCATGCATTCCATCAGCCCGGTTGCCTTTGAATTTATTGCGGGTGTCTTCCAGGAGCACAACAGTGGACAAGCTGCCATGCGTCCTCCTTCCAATATCCCTTCAAACGTCAGCAATCAGGCACTGGGATTGTTTCATGCTTCAGCAGTTACCTCTAAAACTATTATTATTGAGTAGAATTCACTGAACTTTTTGAGGGTTCAATCATTTATTGTTTATCCGAAAGAGGAATCCTTTCAGCCGTTTGAAAGGGCTGGTTTGAAGTTTTTATTTTTCAAACACTATTTTTCTCTAATTTTGCTACCAGATATTCAAGAATTAAATTGATGACCCTCAAAGAAATAAAAGCTCCTGTAGAGCACCACATCGTTGAATTTGAAAAACAATTCCGCGATTCGATGAAAAGCAAGGTACCCCTGCTCGACAAAATAACACGCTATATCGTCAAGAGAAAAGGCAAACAGATGCGTCCCTTGTTTGTCTTTTTTGCTGCTCAGCTCTGTGGGGGCATCACCGAAAAAACGTATAGAGCCGCTTCCCTGATTGAGCTCCTGCATACGGCCACCCTGGTGCACGACGATGTGGTTGACGACAGCAACGAACGAAGAGGGTTTTTCTCTCTCAACGCCTTATGGAAAAACAAAATCAGTGTGCTGGTGGGTGATTATCTGCTCTCTCGTGGTCTGCTGCTTTCTTTAGATAACGACGATTTCGAACTGCTTAAGATCGTTTCTCATTCCGTTAAGCAAATGAGCGAAGGTGAGCTCCTGCAACTCGAAAAAGCCCGCAACCTCGATATTAAAGAAGATGTGTATTTTGAAATCATCACCAAAAAAACAGCTTCTCTTATTGCCTCTTGCTTTGAATGTGGTGCTGCCTCTGTAGGTGCAACCAAAGAAATCCAGGAAAAGCTTCGACAGATGGGTGAGTATACCGGCATTGCCTTCCAGATAAAAGACGACCTGCTCGACTTTAACAACGGCAAAAACACCGGCAAACCCGTTGGGGGCGATATCAAAGAACGCAAGCTCACCCTTCCCCTTCTTCATCTGCTCGACAAATCAGACTACCTCGAAAAACGACGAATCATTAACATCGTAAAAAATCACGGACAAAATCCCGAAAAGGTTGCCCTGTTGATCGATAAAGTGAACCGCGGCGGGGGCATCGATTATGCCCGTAAAATGATGGAAGAAAACCTCAACAAGGCCTTCAATATCCTTGACAGCCTGCCCGAAAGCCCCTCGCGCCAATCCCTCAAGGATTTGGTGCAGTTTACCATTGACCGCGATAACTAGATTTTAGAACCCGAATTCTGTAGAGACGAACGGTTGTGCGTCTCTACAGGGATACACATGGGCTTTATAATCCAACCTATTTGTTTGTTGCTGTAAGATAAGGGTAGAGGCATTTGCCCAAACTCTTTCATTACCTATCCATTTGCTGACCAGGTCCGTATTTAAACCGTATTTAAACCGTAATTTTACGGTTTAAATACGGTTTAAATACGGACTTGGTCCGAACCTGTCAGACTGTTCGTAGGGCGAATATACTGTAGGGCCTTAATTTTAGAGACGCACGGCCGTGCGTCTCTGCGTGCCATCTGTACCCACCCTTCCCCATTTTCGAACCCCTTAATTTATGTAACATATAATATATATTAAATTAAAACGTTTATATACGTGTTTCGTTTGGCAATATCCTTTATTGGTCACGCAAAGGTCGTTGCAATGAAATGAAACTTACCCTTAATTAATATTCATTTAAATCTGGTCGTATGAAAAAAATCAGCGTTTTCTTATGCTTTATAATTATGTTTCGGTTCTGGGTCACAGATGTCTATAGCCAGAAAGGAACTGAAGAAAATCAACTACCGGGTCCTTTTATAGGTACATGGGAGCCATTGATTACGGAGTGTTCGCCTGAAAGCAGGACCATTGTGTTGTCGGAGCAGTTTTTTCTGGTGAACGCCAGCGATATTATCAGATATTCTTATACCCTGGTTGATAGCCTGAATCCG
>JBEPXC010000418.1:0-2614 GCA_041642035.1 Sphingobacteriia bacterium | reverse complement strand
TACATGGTAATGGCAGCGATCAGGAATGAAGCCCCACCCAGTATAAGGGCATAAATGGCTTCTCCACCTGCAAGGGTTGTAACAAAGAACCCAAGAATGCTGGCGGCAAGAATTTGAGGGATTACGATAAAGAAATTGAAGATGCCCATATACGTACCCATTTTGTGTGAGGGTAATGCCCCTGTGAGAATAGCGTAGGGCATAGATAATATGCTGGCCCATGCCATACCCACTCCCAGCATGGATACAATAATCATGGTAGGATTGGAGATGAAATAAATAGAAACAAATCCTATGGCTCCGGCAGTAAGGGCAATCATATGTGTAACCCGACGGTTTGTCCATTTGGCCAGCAGGGGCAGAAAAAATGCCAGCAGGGCAGCGAAACCATTGTAGGCGGCAAAAGCCACACCTACCCAGTCGGCTCCTTTATTATATTCTTGTTCGATGTGCAACAGAGCTGCCTGCAAACCACCCGACACCTCTATTCCTTTATCTTCTCTAAAGAAATTTACTACCCGCATACTGGCTACCACATTGGATTGTCCGGCAAGGATTTGCTGCTGGTAGGTGGCCAGTTCTTCATCTATAACCTCCAGGCGACTGAACCAAACCGCATCGGGTTGATTTCTTAGCTCGCTGCTGATCTGATGCATTTCCTGTACCTGGGCAGCATCGAGTTTCATATCGTACAGGTGGCTGGTAACACCCGCTGTGGTATAAATCCACATGGCAAAAAGGGCAAACCAGGAAAAAAACTGTACGACGGCCAGTTGACCCATTGTTTTTGGCATCCTAAAAAGATCATTGATGACAATAACAAAACCACCATAATTATTGTATTTACCTACCAACAGCCCGGTAATAGCCTGAACGAGTCCAAAAATAACGATGCCGGCGGTGAGAATATACAATTCGGCTTCCAGATCAAAATATGTTACGGCAGCAGAAAGCAACAATCCGCCAAATATCCAGTAGGGAGAATATTTGATAAAACGCGAGGCGGGGAGAATTTCATCTCTTTCGTGCTGTCTGTCTTTGTCGGCTGACGGGCGGGCTGCCTCGAATTCGGCGAGCTCCTCAGGGCTGTATTCTTTGGTTCGTATTACCGTCCATAATACCGACAAAAAGAATACCCCTGCCCCCAGGTAAAAGGCATAACGTACCGAAAGGGGAATGGTTTCGCCTGCCTCGACATTAGCTACGTTGGGCACGCCCATCCAATTGGTAAGCATATAGGGCAAACCACTGGCCACCACAGCTCCCAGGCCAATAAAAAAACTCTGCATGGCAAATCCTTTGGTGCGCTGCTCAGGGGGAAGCATATCGCCTACAAAAGCACGGAATGGCTCCATCGATACATTGATTGAAGCATCCAACAACCACAGCATACC
The DNA here is from genome assembly GCA_041642035.1 of Sphingobacteriia bacterium. Taxonomy (GTDB): domain Bacteria; phylum Bacteroidota; class Bacteroidia; order Bacteroidales; family UBA7960; genus SKVR01. Next base: position 1,220 of record JBEPXC010000418.1, on the reverse strand, counting down.
GGCAGCAACCCACAGATAAGCGCTGTTGGGCATTATAATTAAAGCCAGCGAAGCCAGCACAGCACCAATGAGAAAAAAGGGCCGTCTGCGTCCAAAGCGGTTCCAGGTGTTATCACTAAGATAACCAATGATGGGTTGTACTATTAAACCCGTCACCGGAGCTGCAATCCACAAAATGGGTATAGCACCCACATCTGCACCTAAACTTTCAAAAATACGGCTTACATTGGCATTCTGCAATGCAAATCCAAATTGAATACCCAAAAATCCAAAGCTCATATTCCAAATTTGCCAAAAGCCTAAGCGAGGTTGTCGTTTCATCTTTTCAGTAGTTTTTTTTAACCGGTATTACAGGCTTCTTTCAGGTTGCCATAAGGTTTTACATGACCGGCTTTTTATTTATACCATTTTTTTTATAAACATATGAATTCTTTACCCTCAAGAGGGTATAATTTAAACCAAAACATTGGCGGAACAGGTTTATATTCCTAATCTTCAAATACATACAGTGATTATTGCCTTAAAAGGGATCAATCAACCCGGGTCTGTTCTGCAACAGGCTTTAAAATTACATGAATTTTTTGGGTAAATTAAATTAAGGCAAATTTTTTGAGTAAAAAATGATCAAATACTTCAATCAGGCCCTAAATGGGAGCGATAAGATGAAGGTGAAATCCCATGTCACCCTGGCGGGTTAAGGAAAATTCAGTGCGGAACACCTTATCATAATAGGTAACCAGATCCAGGCCCATGCCATAACCCAGCAACAGGTTGTTGGAATAAGGATTTTGCCTGAAAAATATGTTGTCGCGAACATATCCTGTATCAGCAAAGAAATTCACATATAAGGCATAATGAATGAGGGAAAACTTTTCATTACGGATAAAGCCTATCCTATTGGATCGACTGGGAATTAAAGCAAATTTGAAATTGGTCTTCAAAACCGCAAAGTGCTGCCCGTCGATAACAAAATTTTCGTACCCTCTTACCAAATCACCTTTAAAGCCTAATCCCTGTTGCAGGTAGTAAGGTTGAAAATTGCCAAAAGAAACCTTGGCATTAACCCCCGTTGAAAAGAACCACCTGGGATGCCAACGCCAGAATTTCCTTACCGATGATTCGGCTGTAGTCATGTCCATTTTCTCAGTGCGAAGCAAACCCAATCCCTGTCGCTTTAGCCTGATGTCGTAATAATATCCTTTAAGAGGATACGCTCTGAC
>JBEPXC010000417.1:0-2630 GCA_041642035.1 Sphingobacteriia bacterium | reverse complement strand
CTCCATGGTCTGAAACGTAAATTACGATGGTTTCTTCTGCCATCCCTGCCTCATCAAGGGTATTGAGTATTTCGCCAATTAAATGATCCATCTCGGTCACCAGGGCATAATAGCCTCCCACATAATCACGCCATAATTGTTCGTTGGCAAATGCTTTGTCCACATTCCAGACTTTATTACCCCCCTCCCGGATCGATTGCATCATAGGCGGGATATTTTCTTTGGGTTCATAAAGGCTTTCAGGTTTTTTAATGGAGCTTTCATTGATTCTGCCATCACCCCACTCCGAAACATCATACCTATCCATATACTTTTTTAAGGGATTATACGGTTGATGTGGGCGATAGAAAGTAGCCCAACAGAAAAAAGGATCTTTACTGTCGGCCTGTTCTTTTATCATTTCAATGGTAAGCTTTGCCGTAAAGGCCTCCATAGTCATATCTTCAGGTAATGCTGAAATCCGGGTGCCAAGATCTGCAATGGGTAACAAGGAGTCAGCCCAGGATGAGCATTTCGAGCCACGCCCGAATTCAGCTGCCCAGTCCCTGGCAAATTCTTCTCCATATCCGTTTTCTTCAACCCATTCGACATAACTATTGCCTGGTGATTCATCGCACAAATGACTTCTATGCACATCCCAGCCTTCATCAACAGCATCATGGGTATGGCGTTTACCAAAAGCAAACGTATTGTAATTGTTTTGCTTAAACACACTGGCAAGTGAAACCACTTCCTTCATTACAGAGGTTCGCTCATTGTTGGAGAGCAAGCCCAGGGTGCGTGGATACATGCCTGACATGAAAGAGGACCGCGAAGGAGCACATATGCCTACCGTGCAGTAGGCACGGTCAAAAACAACAGATTCCATCGCAAGCTTATCCAAGTGGGGTGTAATAACATCAGGATGTCCTTCAAAACCCATCACATCCTTACTGTGCTGATCTGAAAAGAGTATGAGAACATTGGGTTTCTTCTCCACAGCCTTAGGTTGATTACTGCAGGCGCCACACAGGCCGGATAAGGAGATTAAGGAAATCCCTAGTAAGGTATTATGCAAAGCTTCTTTTTTCATCCGAAACGTATTTAGTTAGAACATGGGTTTTCATAAATGGGGAAAACATATTCGGGTTAAGTATTGGGTGTTTGACTTTTGAAAGACATGAATGATTTCTTCTAGTATTTGATAAAGGTTTTATGTACATTAACATGTTTATTAATATAACTAAGCACATATATCCCTGGCAATAAACCTCCTGTCGGGATCCGGATATTGTTGCCGGTAACACTGTGTTCTTCCGCCAGAGTGCCATTAAAACGAAAAATGCGTAATAGTCCCGGACTACCCTGATGAGTATCGATACTGAAAACCAGGTAATCCCCAACAGGATTGGGTATGATCAGGGCATTGGGTGCTTTTTGCTGGTCATTAATTCCACTAGTTTGCATGGGAGTACCTTTAATGGAAATATTGTCAAAGCGATTATTCCCATTGATGCTGTAAATATTATCGCCTGTAAAAACAATTTTAAACTTCAGGGTTGGATTGTTGTTAATGGGTTCAAAATTGGACAAATCAATAACTTTAGGGCCCCACAAAGGAAGAACCGGGACTTCGTAATCCTTTTCAAGCAAATCCCAGTCCTCCCCATCGTTTGCCGAATAATACAGCGATTGGAGCGTTGAACCATTCGTTGTTCGTGTGGTGGCATAGGTAAGACGAATATTTTTGAAACTGGTGGTAGGAGCTTCGATAATAACAGCCCTGTCATGGGAAGGATTTCTCACCCGCAATACAGCACCATGGTTGTTTTTTTGCCCGGCGAGTAAATTGATGTTTGAAACGGGATCACCACTTCTGTGGGTTCGGGTATCCATATATCCCGTTCCCTGACCGGAGTAGTTGATTATATTTTGTCCAGACCTTGAAAAATCAGCAGTCACAACATTCAGATTTTCCCCAACAAGATTGCTGAAATGCCAGTAATGAATAAGATTATGGTCATCCCCAGCTGACACCTGTTGGCATTTCCCATACCATTGCTCATCCATCCACTGCAAACGTCCCAGCAGCCAGTCTTCAAGGTTTTTTACTTCTTCAGCATAGGTCTCAGGGAAAGGAGGTATAGCGGGCCATATATACTCGCCCAAAATGGGGTATTTGTCAAAATTTCGGTCAACTGCGTTGCCCAATACATGAACACAGCTGTCAATGATGCTGAGCACGTTACTATCACTGAAAATCCCGTCTCTGAAGACCGTCCACCGGCAATATACTTTGTTTCGAAATTCGGGGTCTTCCATCAATCTTTTAAACCAATAGATACGACCACCCTGGGTATAACACCAGCCATAGGTTTCAGAGGCATCCCAGTCTTTACCGTAATTTACGTTTCCATACCCAATGTTATAATCCCACGCTGGCCCATACACAAGTAGGCCACCATCTGCATCATTTTCCTTATAGAAATAGCTGCTAAAATTGTAATTGTCTATTCCTTTGGTTATTTCATTGATAAACATCATGTCTATAAATGATTCCACTTCCATATGTGCCTTGTAACCGTTTACCGGATCTTTAAAATTATTTCCCGACATCATTTTTTCAAATTTCTTCATCCAGTCTCTGATGT
>JBEPXC010000416.1:0-2658 GCA_041642035.1 Sphingobacteriia bacterium | reverse complement strand
GCCGGGCATGCGCTTAAGAAGATCCTCTACCATTTCGTTGGGCAGGGGTTTGAAGGCAAGGGCATCATACTCAATGGTATCGTTTTTTACCTTCATGGGAATGCGTTCCTGTTGTATAGTCACTTCACCCAACAGTGTTGCCTGAGCCGATAAGGCAATACTGCCCAGTTCCAGGGTATTCGCCTGAGGAGCAACAATAGGTAAGGTAATGGTAGAAAAGCCAACATAGGAAAGCTTTAGCAGGTAATCTCCCCTTCGCACATTCCTGATCTCAAAGAGACCTTGTGTATCGCTGAGGGCATAACCGGTCATTACTGAATCGTGGGCATTGAGCAACAAAACGGTAGCTGAAGGTAATCCTGCTCCGGCCTCATCGGTTAATCTGCCCTTTATGCTGAAGGTTTGTGTCTGCGCTGCAAGAGCAACAGTCATCAACAAAACTATTAAGACATACTTTCTCATCATTAAAAATTATAGGGTGTGGTTTTTTATACTATTCGAATAAATCATTTGCCAGCGCTTACATAAGAGAGCTTAAAACCTTCCACCGGAGCGAAGACGTTGCATTTGCTCCTGTGTCATTTCATGATACTCCTGCCGTGAAATCAGTTCACCCCGCGTAGGCTTTTTGATTTCCTCTTTTTCCAGTGGGCGTGCTTCTATTTTGCGTGCCACCCAGACCTTCTCACCACTATTAATATCGACGGCAAGAATAGCTCCGGGAAGAGATACAAACCTATCGGGGCCCATAAAGGGCTGAATGGAAAGGGTAAACCAGGCCGTTATTTCTTCCTTGGTGAGGGTGTCGGTATACCAGGCCATCTGGCAACGATATCCTGCGATGTCCATGAATTCACTGCCCAATCGCCAGGGTGCCAGCGAAAGGGAGTCAGCAATAAGGTAGTTCTTACCCATAAACTCATGCTGTTCCACCCATTCCTGGGTCTGGTTGTTGGTGTACACCTCCATTTTGGGGCTGCGAAAAGCCATTCGACGCCCCCCCCCTCTGCCGGTAGCCATTTCATTAAGATCTGCTTCGGATTTATAAAACCTTTCATTCTGATTAAAAAACAGGGTATAGCTCTCGGTACGGTATTGGGGAATCATGGCTTTCATTTCCTCCCTCTCAGGAGGGATATTACGATGAACATCCAGGCGGTACTCATAAGTGATTACCCCCTCGGGTATCTGTGCCCGGAGAGAAGGAATAAGAATTCCCATTACCAATAGAAAAAGAATTGTAACTTTATTTGACATATAGATGAGTTTTTGATAACAATAAAAATCTTCGCACAAAGATATCTACACCTTTTCATCATCCAGGTTAATGGCAACCAAAACAAGGTTAATATAAGGTTAATGGAAAGCGTCATAAATAAAGATTATCCTATTTTTGTCTTGCAAATCAAACAGTTAAAATGCATCAATCTAAGAAAGTTTTTTCGCCGGGGGTTTTAATGGCCATCAGTATGGTCTTGCTGATCGTTCTTCAGGCCTTATGGTTACGTACCGAATTCCAGAGTGCCCGCGATTCTTTTAGTCGTGAAACCAATATGGCATTCCGCACCTCCCTTCATCAGATGTCGGATTCAATTTTCTTTGGCAATATCCAGGATATTGCCAGCGACTCGATCATTGAAGCCGGAAGGAAGAAATGGCACTCTTCTGCCCGCGAAGGCATTCGTCGTATTACCATAACCCATCACCGTGAAGATGATAGTTTGTCACCCCATCTTGATTCAACAGGAACAACGAATAAAACCATCGCCGTATCCTTCAGCAATCCCGAAAATCCCGACGATAGTATCGTCATTACACGTGAAATATCGGACTCGCGACAGGACATGAGATGGTTATTTACAGGTGAAATGCAGGGATACAATACCGACAGTATAGCCATATATTACAGGCGTTTTCTTAATCCTCCCCTCTCAGAACTGCCTTTTGCTGTATTGGAGAAAGAATTTGCCTTTTCGCATTCAAGGCAACCGCGTCGCACATCGTCTGATTCGTTACCCTATACTACATCGTGGTATCCCTTTGCAAAGAAACTCTATGCCGTGGAATTTCAAAATGCACAGTTCTTTGTGATCAGAAAACTCATCCCTCAGGCCGGCTTTGCACTCTTTACTACAGCGCTGATTTTCATTTCCTTCCTGCTTGTATATCGAAGTATGCGTGCTCAACAAAAACTTATGGAGCAGAAAGATCACTTTGTAGGTAATATCACTCATGAATTAAAAACCCCCGTTGCCAGTGTCGGGGTTGCCATAGAAGCCATGAAAAACTTTGATGTACTGACCAATCGTAAAAGAGCAATGGAGTATCTCGATCTTGCTCAAAACGAATTAAACAGGTTGAGTATTCTTACCGACAAAATTCTAAAAACATCGGTTTTGGAATACAGCGACGAAATAAGAAACAACAAAACCGAGATAGATCTGGGTGAAGTGGTAGAAAAAGTCCTTGCATCCTTTAGGCTTAATGCTGAAGAGAAGAATATTGAATTGCTGGTGGAGAAAACAGGCCGCTTAGAAATGAAAGGCAATGAAGAGCACATCAGTCAGGCCATTTACAACCTCGTTGACAATGCCATGAAATATGCATCAGAAGGCAAGTACATTAAAATAATACTGGGAGAACAACCCGAGAACATAA
>JBEPXC010000415.1:0-2659 GCA_041642035.1 Sphingobacteriia bacterium | reverse complement strand
TTAGTGCTTTACTGATGTTGATCAGCTTTACGGGGAAAGGACAAACAGCCTGGCAACATATAAGCGATAAAGGAATTTATCAGTTCCTTGATGAGTTGGCTGGTATGCACTTCATTGATCTTACCACTGCTATAAAACCCTATTCGAGAAAGGACATTGCAAATTACCTTAAACAAGCATCAGGGAAATGGTCCCGACTGACCCTTTCTCAGCGCTCGCGGCTTGAATATTTTATGAAAGAATATCAAATGGAAAGTGGCCTTCTCAAGGAAGAGGGCTGGCAAATATATCAACGCGACTCAAGCCTTTCCATTCATCTTCTTCCTCCTGAAATTGCCTATCGTGATAGTCTGTTCAGGATTTTGCTGAGACCGGTTTATGGCTATCGCAATTTCTCGGGAGGCAACAGCGATTTCTGGGCTACTTATGGTGGGGCTGAAGCCATATCCTACATCGGTAAACGATGGTCTGTTTATGCCAGCTTACGCGACAATTATCAGGCTGATCAGAAACTTGCCCAACCCACCTGGCTCACCCAGGAGCAGGGTGGAACCTATAAGGCCCAAACCGGGGGAGGTGTGGGCGGTGAATTCAGTGAAATGAGAGGAGGGTTTACTTACAACTGGAACTGGGGTACCATTGGCTTGGTTAAAGATCATCTACAATGGGGCGACAATGAAAATGGAAGCAATATTTTTTCTGGCCGTACGCCTTCATTCCCTATGATTAAGCTACACGCAAATCCTGCCCGATGGATTGAATTTAACTACTATCACGGTTGGCTGGTGTCGCAGGAAGTAGATAGCCTCAGGTCATACTTTTCTAATCAAAAATATGATCGTACCGTAAACCGCAAAATGTATATTGCTGCTAATATGATTACTCTTAAACCTATGAATCGATTGCATTTTTCTTTTGGAAATTCTATCGTATATGGCGACATGGATGTTCAACCCGCTTATCTTATACCATTTTTCTTTTATAAATCTGTGGTTCACACCATGCATTGGGGGGCAACTTTTCAAAATAACGGCATGTATCTCAATCTAAGCTCCAGGCAGATTAAGCACCTGCACCTGCATGCCACCTATTTTATTGATGAGTTTTCAATCAGGAGGATTAATGATCCTGAAAGGCATAATTTTACCGGGTTTAAAGGAGGCTTCTCTCTTACCGACTGGCCGGTGCGAAATGTTTTTATGGCCGCTGAATATACTTACACCAATCCCATCACCTATTTGCATGATGAGCCTACTACAAGCTTTCAGTCAAACAAATACAACCTTGGCCACTACTTGCAGGATAATGCTGAAGAGCTGTTTGCTACCGTTCGTATTTATCCCTTGGGCTCGCTGGAGCTGGCCGCATCGTGGATACAGGCCAAAAAAGGGAATTATTACCAGTACATTCGTGGCCGACGGGATCCGCGTATTGATGAAATGCCCGTGCTGGAGGAGATAACATGGCAAAACAACAGTGTTATTTTTGAGGCTCATTACCGGACCTTAGCTAATATCCGCCTTTTTGCAAAATATACTCTTTCAGATGTAAGAGGTTATGATGTCGACGATCAAAATGCGCAATATTATCTCGATTTATTTTCTCCCGCTTATTTGCATGGCCAGAATAATATTCTTGAGGTAGGTTTTGGGATGGGGTTTTAGTTCTGATAGAGTCTGGCCTTTTTCAGGCACACCTCGGACGGGATTGTCGGTTTTGGGCGAAAATAAAAAAAAAGCGTCCCAGAGAGAACGCTTTATAAATATCAAAACGCCGAGGCGAATTGCCTCAGGAAGCGGATGTCGTTTTCAAAGTAAAGACGCAGATCGTTAACCAGGTATTTAAGCATTGCTATTCTTTCTATGCCCATTCCAAATGCATATCCTGAATAGATGGTGCTGTCTATTTTGCAATTTTCAAGAACATTGGGGTCAACCATGCCACAGCCCATTATTTCCACCCACCCCGAGCCTTTGCAGATGTTGCAGCCCTTGCCTTTGCAAAAGGGACACGACACATCAACTTCAGCGCTGGGCTCTGTAAAAGGGAAGTATGAAGGCCTCAGGCGTATCCGTGCTTCGGGACCGAAAAATTCTCTTGCAAAATGATCTAATACCTGCATCAGGTCTGCAAAAGAGACCCCTTTATCTATATACAAACCCTCTACCTGATGAAAAATACAGTGCGCACGTGCCGAAATGGCTTCATTGCGAAACACTCTTCCCGGCGAAATGGTGCGGATAGGGGGTTGCTGGTTGTTCATTACCCTGACCTGTACCGAAGAGGTATGGGTGCGCAGGGCGATATCGGGGTTCTTCTCCACAAAAAAGGTATCCTGCATATCTCTTGCCGGATGTTCTTCTGCAAAATTCAGTGCAGAAAAATTGTGCCAGTCGTTTTCTATTTCGGGTCCCTCAGAAACGACAAATCCGATTTTCTCAAAGATGCTGTTGATCTGGTTGCGCACTATCGACAAGGGATGACGGCTACCGGCAGCCACAAAGTCGACAGGCAGACTCAAATCGGGGTATTTGTCTGAGCTTTTAAGAGCATTGGCTTTTTGGTCGATTTCCTCCCTTAATCTGGTCACTTTTTCCTGAGCTGCATTCTTTAATACGTTCAGGTGCTGTCCGACCGATTTTTTTTCTTCGGGAGAAAG
>JBEPXC010000414.1:0-2662 GCA_041642035.1 Sphingobacteriia bacterium | reverse complement strand
TACATTCATGCTTTGGCTTTATAATTCATAATTGAGGATACAAGGTCAGTTCCCAATGCCGTCGCTAAAAATAGCTCAAATACCAATTGATTTATTCTTTATTGGTTATTTATATTGATTCTAAATATTGAGGATGATTTATATAGCTTAAATGGACTAGAGTTTTATTACTATGAAGTATATAAAGCCGGGGCATAATACTCAGAATATGCTTGGATGGGCCTGTTGGAGCTGCATTATATTTATCCGATATGGATGAACAAAAACATTAACTTTGTGAAAACATTCACCATGAAGTATTTAGACCCCAGAAACGACCTCATTTTCAAAAAGGTATTCGGTGAACATCCCGATATCCTTAGGAGTTTTTTGAATTCGATGCTTCCATTACCTGAAGGACTCGAAATTGTCGAACTGGAGTATTTATCTCCCGAAATGATTCCCGAAACCTACCTTGAAAAATTCACCTCCGTTGATGTAAGGTGTAAGGACAGTCAGGGCCGACAATTTCTGGTTGAAATGCAGATGAACTGGACCACGGCGTTTAAGCAACGGGTCTTGTTTAATGCGTCCAAAGCCTATGTTACCCAAAGCGAGAAGGGACTTGCATTCAAAAGCCTTAAACCAGTTTATGCCCTGAACCTTATCAATGAAAACTATTTACCGCAGACATCGGACTATTACCACCACTATGCTGTAGTACATCTAAAGGATAGCAATGAGCGTCTTCATGGACTTGAGTTTGTGTTTATTGAACTCGATAAATTTAAGGCACAAAATATTCCGGAGAAAAAACTCCAGGTGTTATGGCTACGCTTCCTAACCGAGGTAAACGAAAAAACCGATCGTATAGCCCCGGAGCTGTTGGAGCAGCCGGAAATCAATAAAGCAATACGCTATGTTATGGAAGCATCACTCAGTAAAGAAGAAAAGCTGCTTTACGAAAAGAACTGGGACCGTATAAGCTCGGAGAAGACCCTCTTGTCGGCTGCAATAGAAGAAGGCGAAACAAAAGGAAGAATGGCAGAAAAAATTGAACTGGCCAGGAATGCAATGAAGATGGGATTGTCGCCTGATGATATTTCCAAACTGACCGGATTGAGCCTGGATGCTTTGGATCAGATATAATGGTTGTACAAGACATGGAAACATCCGAAGGACTTTCCATCGTCTTGAAGCACTCAACATTAAAACATCACCCTTCACTTAACCCAGAGGTTTCCATGTCCACCGAACAGCCTGTCCCGTTTAAATACGGGTATTGAAAGTCTTGGCGGACCATCCAGACGTTTCTTTGTATTGCGAACAGCCTGTCCTGTTATATTACGGGAATGGAAAGTCAAAGTGGTTCGGCAGATATGACTACTCAATCTCAAAACAAGCCTTGTCATTTAATTCAGGGCTTGAAATAAATTCCCAGATAGCATTCTTGTTCAACAATAAAAGTTCTGCAACTTGATTTGTATTGAGGTTTCCGGTTCTGAGCCAGATTACCTTTGGAGGGCAGCCCTATATAAGGGCAATGTCGTAATAATCGGAGTCGAATGTTACAATTACCAACCCTTCTTTCCTAGCAAATTGCCAGATCTGTATATCTTCGGCTCCGGCAAGCCCGACATCGCTAACATGTTGTGAACCTGGAAAATCAGCAATAATTTTTCTGGTAATGCGGAAGGAAATATTCTGATCAAAAAGCAACTTCATGAGGTATGGTGTAATTTACGCTCACGGTCGGCAGCATAAGCCAGGCAGGCATAAATGTCTGTTGCGCTGACAACATCTTTCTTCCATTTTCAACCTGCATACCGCAGCGCCCTTTATAACAGCATTCTTATCCCCGGGCTTCACCCGGGGCAACACATATTTCGCCCTTACAGGGCTAAAGCATTGACAGAAGGTTGTTCAAGTCATGGAAAGTCTCTTAGTGGTTTGGGTTTTTATCTATACTTTTGTAATGCATTTATTGGGTTGGCTACTAACTTAGCACGACCTCTAAAAATTTCTTTGCCTTATGCGAAAAAGCTTTTTTATTGACTATCCCCTCACAAGGCATATCCTACATTCATATCTCCCGTTTTTCTTTACCAGCAGTCCATCAGAAAAGACATTCCATTCAACATCTGTCTTTGCAGGCTTTCTTTTGCTGATGCTGTGCACTATAAGCACTGGCCATGTGCAGGCTCAGTTGAGCGGTCGTGTTACCGATGCCCATAGCGGCGCCCCCCTGGCTTTTGTGCATGTAGTGGTTCAAGACACCCAGGTGGGCACCATGACCGACATCGATGGAAATTTCAGACTGGAGCTCCCCGACACAGCATCTTTTATACAGCTTTCGTATGTAGGGTATTTCACCAAAGTACAGCCCATCGACCATCCGGTGGATGTAATGGAGATCGCCCTGTACCCCAGACCCTATCAGCTTCAGGAGGTGGTGGTGATGGCCGGCGAAAACCCTGCCCACCGCATCATTCGCAATGCCATGGACCAGCGCCGGGCCAACGACCCTGAAAACCTGGCTTCTTTTTTCTATACCAGCTACAATAAGTTTCTTGCCACCCTCGACCAGGATTTCTATATAGAGCGCTGGGAAATGACCCGCGACTCGCTTAATAAACGCATTGCGGATGTCCTGGATGAACGTCATGTTTTTATCCTGGAGAGT
>JBEPXC010000413.1:0-2679 GCA_041642035.1 Sphingobacteriia bacterium | reverse complement strand
AGGCAATAGAGCAATCCTTAAGTAAACCTGATATTTCTTTTTAATAAAACAGTGGAGAAAGTTAAAAGGTTTCTATATTGGGTTGACTGGGATAAGGAAAAGAAAACCATAACATTGTTTTTAGGGAGGCAGAATGTAGAAAAAAACAATTGATTAATAAAGCCAGTTTTAAAGAAAGGATTCTTAATGAGCCCAAAAAATGACTTCAAATCTTCATACCGTGCCTCTCTCCGCCAAAAAGCAGAAGAGCAAGCTATGGCAACAAAAATACCCCGGGAAGAATCAATATTGGACATTGTAAAAGTGATTCATGAATTGCAGGTGTATAAGCTGGAGCTGCAAATGCAAAACGAAGAGCTCTCCCTGGCAAAGGATCGGGCAGAGCTTGCCGAAAAAAAGTATTCCGAATTATACGAAATGGCACCCTCTGGATACATTACCCTTACCGAAGATGGGGATATTGTTGAGCTAAACAATAGTGCAGCCAGATTATTACACAAGGAACGATCGCTGTTGATAAACAACAGATTTGCCCTTTTCTTTTGCGAAAAATCAAAAGACATCTTAAGCGGGTTTTTGGACAGGGTGTTTAAAAATCACCATAAAGAAACCTGCGAAGTGGTCTTAAAAAAATCTGGTGATTTACCGGTTTACCTCAATATTGATGGCATTATAAGCAAAGATGAAGCATTCTGCATGTTGACCATGGTGGATGTTTCTAAATACAGACAGGCCGAGGAGTCCATGTTTCAGCTTAAGCTGGCCAACGAATCCATAAAATTCAAGCAGAGCTTCCTGGCCAATATAAGTCATGAAATCCGCACCCCTCTCACCGGCATCCTGGGTATGATTGATATTCTTGAACATACAGAATTGACCCATATTCAAAAGGATTACATTAGCATTTTAAAACATTCCGGTGAAAACCTTAAAGAGATCATAGGACAAGTACTGTACTTTTCTCAAATAGAAGCCGGTAAAATAAAATTGAAACCGACCTTTTTTGCATCAAAAAGGCTGCTGGATGAAACGGAGATGTTATACAAAGGCAGTATTAAGCCCCAGGTGCAGTTTAGCACCATATCAGACCCCAAAATCCCTGCATTTATTTACGCCGACGAAAGTAGGATAGGGCAGGTAATAAACAATCTTGTTTCAAATGCCCTCAAATTCACCAGTACCGGTTCTGTAGAGCTAAGAAGTGTTTTGTCATCACCCAATCCGGCCAGTAAGCAGATTATTATAAAAATAATGGTTACCGATACCGGAATTGGGATTCCTGAGGATATGCGCAACAAACTCTTTGTCCCCTTTTCGCAAATCGATAACAAGGAAACACGTGATCATGAAGGTACAGGATTAGGCTTGTCTATATGCAAAGAGATTGTCAAGCTCCTGGGTGGTGAAATTGGCGTTGTGAGCGAATACCAGAAAGGAAGCACCTTCTGGTTTACATTTCCCGCTATGATCACGGACCCTTCGATAAGAACTGTGGATAAAAATGGAACATCCTCATCAAATACCAATGGCAATCACCAAAAAAGCCTGAATATTCTTTTTGCTGAAGATAAAGCGATAAACCAAAAAGTAATAAGCCTTATTCTCTCATCAATGGGGCATACCATCACCATGGCCAGCAATGGTGAACAATTGCTAAGCTTATATAAATCCGGCAAATTCGACCTTATCCTCATGGATATTAATATGCCCGTAATGGATGGCATCACCGCAACCCGCCGGCTTAAGGAAAAATACCGGTCTCTGCCTCCCATAGTAGGCCTTAGCGCCAATGCATTTGAAGGAGATCGGGATAGATACATGGCTCTTGGGCTGGACGAATATCTTACCAAGCCCTTTGCTAAAGAAGAGTTCATGGAGTTGGTTACCAAACTCCTCGACTAATACCCCTTGCTCGTATTTTAAGACCTTTTTACGAACGATGACCATAATATTTTTGTGTCTAACTAATACTTCCTGTGAATAAGTTATGCAATATTTTAATATATGGCCACTCTTCAATGCCATTGAAAATCTGTGAATAATGCAAGTATTTTTCTGTTCTATGTAAGACTTTCGAAGGGGTCTTAATTTACCTTTATATACCGATAATCACATATAAAGATAATCAGCAGGCATAATCAAAATTGTTGTGTAAAGTAATGTGTACTGGCTGTGGCTGTCCAATAATATTCCCTCACGCAAAGATTGTTCTGAGACATTGCAGGATAAATAAAATGTTAATTGCATAGTTTCTATTTCGTTTCCTTCCGGAACCCTGCTAAAAAACTTTGAACCTTTGCGTGGGGTTCGATTTTGTAATCAGGAATAATAACCAAATCTCGTTCTTTTCTTAATAATTTTATAACACTGCCTGAACGATGTACTCTTAAATTGTTATTGGCATATATTCAAAACGATTAATGTGAAAAAAGTCATTTCTGTTACCAGGATTATCCCCAAACTGCCCGATGTTAAGAAACATGCCATTAAACTTAGCGAGACAACACTCGACAAAACAAAAAAAGCAAACGTATTCTTCTCGGCAGTAGGCAGTTTCTTCTTATTTCTGGGACTTACCACCCGGGAAGCATTTTCACGCGAATTTGAGTTTAAAGAGTTTCTTCGGCAGTGTTTTCAGATAGGAAACAAAACCTTGCCCCTGATCTCTGTTACAGGTCT
>JBEPXC010000412.1:0-2690 GCA_041642035.1 Sphingobacteriia bacterium | reverse complement strand
ATCGCTGCCTGCTCTGGCATATCGGGTCCGTTGAGTATAGTTTTTAGCTCTGCTACTGCTTTATCTGTGATAGTAAACATATAAATATTTGTTTTGAATAGTAAATAACTGTTAATTAAACCTTCACGGTATTACAAATGTAAGGCCTTTTTTGTTTAGACTGGATATAAATTGATTGCTGTTCAAATGATAAGTTATACAAAAACTGAGCCATGAGGCTATAGTATGGATATGCAATTGAACCTATACGATTTAAGGAAAAGATATTAAATTTAGTTGTACTTTTGCAGGCTATGAAAAACATCAGAAACTTTTGCATTATAGCTCATATCGACCACGGTAAGAGCACATTGGCCGACCGCCTTTTACAATATACCGATACGGTCAACGTTCGTCAGTTTCAGGATCAGATGCTCGACAATATGGATCTTGAACGCGAAAGGGGCATTACCATAAAAAGCCATGCCATCCAGATGGATTATCAGCAGGATGGAGAGAAGTATGTACTCAATCTTATCGATACCCCGGGTCATGTTGACTTCAGTTATGAAGTGTCAAGAAGTATTGCTGCCTGCGAAGGCGCACTTTTAATTATTGATGCCACCCAGGGCATAGAAGCCCAAACCATATCCAATCTTTATCTGGCACTCGAACACGACCTGGTTATCATCCCTGTTCTCAACAAAATGGACCTTGATAGCGCCATGCCCGAAGAGGTATCTGATCAAATCATCGACCTTATCGGATGCGATCTTGAAGATATCATCCCTGCCAGTGGTAAAACCGGTTTCGGAGTAGATAAAATACTTCAGTCCATCGTAGCCAAAGTTCCTGCACCCAAGGGCGATATCAATGCCCCACTGCAAGCGCTGATCTTCGATTCCGTATTCAATTCCTTCCGTGGTGTAATTGCCTATTTCAGGGTATTTAACGGGCAGATTTCACAAAACGACCACGTAAAATTCATGGCCACCCAAAAATCCTACCATGCCGATGAAGTAGGTGTGTTAAAGATGACTCAAATGCCACGTAAAACCATTTATGCCGGCGACGTAGGCTACATCATATCAGGCATCAAAGAAGCCAAAGAAGTAAAGGTAGGCGATACCATTACTCATGTACAGGGTGGCACCAGCGATATGATTATGGGATTTGAAAACGTAAAACCCATGGTGTTCGCAGGAATTTACCCTGTAGAAAACGATGATTTCGAAGAGCTGCGCACCGCCATGGAAAAGCTACAGCTCAACGATGCCTCCCTCACCTTCGAGCCGGAATCCTCTGCGGCTTTAGGATTTGGATTTCGTTGCGGTTTTCTGGGCATGCTTCATATGGAGATTGTACAGGAACGCCTGGAACGGGAATTTGAAATGACCGTTATCACCACTGTGCCCAACGTATCTTACCATGCCTTTACCAAAAAGGGTGAGAAAAGCATTGTAAACAACCCCTCCGATATGCCAGGGCCCAATGCACTTGACTATATCGAAGAGCCCTATATCCGCGCCCAGATCATTACAAAATCGGAGTTCATTGGCACCATCATGACATTATGTATGGATAAACGTGGATTGATCAAAAACCAGGTGTACCTCTCTACCGACAGGGTTGAACTTACTTTTGAAATGCCCCTTTCTGAAATTGTTTTCGACTTTTATGATCGCCTCAAAACGATCTCCCGCGGATATGCTTCCTTCGACTACCACCCTATCGGTTATCGTCAGTCTGAGTTGGTAAAGCTCGACATCTTGCTCAATGGCGACCCTGTAGATGCTCTCTCGGCACTCATCCATCGCGACAATGCCTATGAGTTCGGCAAGAAGATTTGCGAAAAACTTCGCAAGCTCATCCCACGACAGCAATACGATATTGCCATACAGGCAGGGATCGGAGCTAAGATCATCTCACGCGAAACCATTAAAGCATTGCGTAAGGACGTTACCGCTAAATGTTATGGTGGCGACATATCCCGTAAGCGTAAGTTGCTCGAGAAGCAGAAAAAGGGTAAGAAGCGTATGCGTCAGATAGGTAATGTTGAAGTACCGCAATCTGCTTTTATGGCTGTGTTGAAGCTTAACGATTAATTGTTAGACTCCTCACCCCATAAGCTAAATGATATTTAGAAGTCTGTATGGGCTTTATCTACAATGATTTAACCTAATACCATCTTCGACAAACAACTAGAACCTGGCTTAAAGCCATAAACATTTGGCGGCTAACACGTCACTTGAAGAAATATCCTAATCATTTTTTTAGGGTATAACCGTTTTCGGGCCCTTCTTTTTTTCCAGCACCGCTCCTGCCACCACCAGGCAAATCTCACCCTTAAGGGTATGGGTGTTGTAGTATGCAATGAGTTCCTGCAGACTGCCACGCACATTTTCTTCATGTATTTTAGTCAATTCCCGACTCACCGAGGCCTGCCGTTCAGGTCCAAATGCCGTGGCAAGGTCGGCCAGTGTGCGAAGGAGCTTGTGCGGGGATTCATAAAAGATGATGGTACGTGTTTCTTCTTTAAGGGCTTCAATGCGGGTTTGACGTCCTTTTTTAACCGGCAGAAAACCTTCGAAGCAAAACCGGTCGGCAGGCAGGCCACTGTTTACCAGGGCAGGAACAAATGCCGTAGCTCCCGGCAGACATTCAACCGGAATATTAAGCTTTATACATTCACGAACCAACAAAAAGCCCGG
>JBEPXC010000411.1:0-2737 GCA_041642035.1 Sphingobacteriia bacterium | reverse complement strand
CTTAAACTGGTTCAACAACTCATTATCGATGAGGTGGATGAGATGTTGCACCTGGGTTTCAGACCCCAGCTTATCAGCATCATGGAACTGTTGCCCGAGAAAAGACAGAACCTTATGTTCTCAGCCACGCTGGCTGATGATGTTGAAGCCATCATTAAGGATTTCTTCTTTACTCCCGAATGGATAGATGTACATTTCAGAGGCACCCCTATCAGCAGTATAAGTCAGATGTTATACCGGGTACCCAATTTTGCTACCCGTTTCAATTTACTCAGTTTGCTGCTCGAGGATGATGAGGCTTTTGACAGGGTTATGATTTTTACCCCTTCACGCAAAATTGCCGATAAACTCTTTAATAAACTAACTCCCCGCTATGGCGGACAGATGGGGGTTATCCATTCAAATAAGAGTCAGAACCAACGCTTTAACACTCTTGATGAGTTTAAGGATGGTACCATCAGGATTTTAATCTCTACCGATCTGGTGGCCCGTGGGGTGGATATCTTTGAGGTGAGTCATGTTATTAATTTCGGCTTGCCCGAAATCCCCGGGGCTTACATTCACCGTATAGGTCGAACCGGACGTGTTGACAAACAAGGTATTGCCATTTCCATCATTACCGAGCAGGAAACCAAGTTTAGAACAGCCATCGAGGAGTTTATTCAGAAACCCATAAGCGAAACACCTCTTCCCCAGGAGCTTGTTATCAGCAAAGCAGAAGACTGGGATGAAGAGCTGATTCCCTCAGCCGGAGATAAGGCCTATTTAAAGCCCCTAAAGCTGGAAAAGAATACCGGAGCCTTTCATGAGAAAAAGCTTAAGAACCAAAAGGTGAATCTCGGTGGTCCTTCTAAAAAGAAAAGAATGGCTGAGAAGAAAGGTAGGAAAAAGAAAAAATAAAAAGAAAAGAAATACTTCCGGGGTTGATTAACAGGTAATATCACCCATATTTGGCCAGTTTTTATTGGCTAAATTTGCGCTTACTCTAGTTATAATGTATTTCAATTATACTCGTTATGCGCAAAATCTCCCTCTTCAAAAAGATATTAGTCCGCAGTTTTATAGCCACCGTATTTTTTTCTGCTGCCAGTTGCTCAACCACCCATACAACTATATCCTACATGGATATTCCCTTACACGAAGTTAACTCTGAAGAAAATATGGCTGACAGCATTTCTTCGGGCAATTCCAAACCCATTAGGTTGCAGGGTCCGCAATTTGATGTCCGGTATGAAAGAGGTGTATTGAAGCCATGGCATGATGTCAAAAGCTTCTATTTGAGAAGAACAATACCCATCAAACATCTGGCCTCCTCAGGCGAAAACAAAAGCAGCTGAGTGTTTTACCGGCCAGCCAATTTTATTTTGGCGGGTGTATAAAGGTGTTTACTCCCTTAAAAGAATTCACATCTTATTAATCACCATTTCGCAATCTTCGGTATTGTAAATGTTGGTGTATTAATGGTGCACATTCAACAATTGACAATAAATTTTGTTAAATCAAATGTTAATGCTTTAGTTGTTAATAAAAAACCTCTTCATAAGCAAGTTCTTATGGTTTTATTATTCTAAACTCATTTCCATTATGGTACTCAAAATTGTCAATACCGTTATGTTTGGCCTGATGATTTTAATGAATTTTCTCGCCAATTATTTACCCATAAACAATAAAACCACCGGAGAGCTATCTGCTCAGTATCCCAATTTATTTGTGCCTGCAGGGATTACCTTCTCCATTTGGGGTATTATCTATCTCCTTTTGTTGGTATTTATCGTTATTCAGTTTAATAATGCCAACTGGCCTATGGTACAATCTATCGGCTGGGCCTTTGCCCTAAGCAGTTTTTTAAATGCTTGCTGGATTCTTGCCTGGCACTTTGAGCTGGTGCCCCTTTCTGTGCTGATCATGCTGGGACTTTTGGCTACCCTTTTATACATTGGATGGGTGATACATCCCTTACCCCTGGGATGGACCAAAGCAGCTTTTGGAATTTACCTCGGATGGATATGCATAGCTACCATCGCCAATATTACTGCTTTATTGGTTGATATTAACTGGTCGGGATGGGGTATTTCTGCTGAAATCTGGACCATCGTTATGATTGCTGCAGGTCTGATTCTTACCACCATTGCACTGGTTCGTTTCCAAAATCCTTATGTTGGCCTGGCGGTTATCTGGGCATTTGTCGGAATAGTGCTAAAGCGTGCAGGCGATAACACCCTCATTGGTACATCTGCTCTTATTGCCATTGGAATAATGGTGGTGATTACTTTCTGGGTGTTTATGTATCCTACCTTTTACAAATCAGGTGTCAACTAGATTATTTCTTATCACCGATTGTCAATCAACATCTGGTATAGGGCTTTAGGGTTTTGATGGTCATGATATGATAAACGATGCATTGCTATTTCTTAAATTTTCCTTTTTTATAAAACCATATTTCACCTGGGATGTTTATAAAACTGATGCGCATTTTTCATTCCCTGGTGTGCAGCAGATTTTAATATTTAAACTCTCCCTGATGATTGCATATCTGAACCATTACGTGGAAACTATCTTTAAGTCTTCAGTATTTCTTACTTACCTGATAATTGTTTCCTTGCTCAGTTCCTTTTCCTGTTCAACCCAAAATCAAAACAATAAGGAAGAAGTCCGGCCCCTTCAGGTTGAGGGATATCGGGCAGAAAGCGAACCCTATGCCGTCACCATACGCTCTACCGGCGAATTGCTTGCATGG
>JBEPXC010000410.1:0-2747 GCA_041642035.1 Sphingobacteriia bacterium | reverse complement strand
CCAGTTCAGCTCTTTTGTTGCCTTCTTTCCAGGCTGCTGTTTCAACATCCCTCATGTCGGAAGAAACGCCGGAGATGCCCAGAAAGCCGCTTTTTTTGTTGATCAGGTTGTTGGCTTCTTCCAGGTCGAGTTCTTTTTTGCGCATGATGTACAGCAAGGCACCCAGGTCAAGATCGCCTGTACGTGTACCCATGATGAGTCCTTCAACAGGGGTAAGGCCCATGGAGGTATCGACGGATTTCCCGTTTTTAATGGCGCAAATCGATGCCCCGTTACCCAGGTGGCAGGTGATGGCTTTTACATTATCGCGGCGCATAAACAATGCATCGCAGGCCGTTTGGAATACAAATTTGTGGCTGGTGCCATGAAAACCATAGCGGCGCACTTTATCATTTTCGTAATACTCATAGGGAAGAGCATACATATAGGCATGCGGTGGTATGGTTTGGTGGAATGCAGTATCAAAAACAGCCACCTGGGGTGTTTGCGGCATGAGCTTTTCCATAGAGATGATACCGTTGAGGTTGGCCGGATTGTGAAGAGGAGCCAGTTCAATAACTTCGGCAATATTTCTCTTTACTACCTCGGTAATCAGTGCACTGGCACTAAAGTTCTCACCACCGTGGGCTACTCTGTGACCAACCGCCAGGATTTCTTTTACATCACTGATTACACCATAATCAGGATCAAGCAAGACTTTCAGAATCAGGTTGATTCCCGTTTCATGATCGGGAACATCCTGAATGAGGAAATAATTGTCTTTCCCCTTGGCCTGGTGCTTGAGCTCACTGTCCTTAAGGCCCACGCGGTCGAGCAAACCTTTGGCCAGCAACTCTGCATTGTTGGCCATATTAACCATTTGATACTTTATGGAAGAGCTTCCACAGTTAAGAACTAAAATTTTCATTTAAAGGCTATTTTTAAAAAATTTAATGTTGTGAGAATCCTACTATTTATTTTCCGGCTGCCTGGTTAACCGTTATGGCCACCAGGCTTACAATGTCTTCCACCGAGCATCCTCTTGAAAGGTCGTTGATGGGAGCTGCCATTCCCTGCAAAACGGGACCCACCGCCTCTGCGCCTGCCAGTCGCTGCACAAGTTTGTAGGCAATATTTCCTACTTCCAGGCTGGGGAAAACCAATACATTGGCTTTCCCGGCTATTTCGCTCTGGGGAGCTTTACTTTTCCCAATGGCTTCTACGATGGCGGCATCTGCCTGCAACTCACCGTCAATCTTTAATCCGGGCTCCATTTCCTGGGCCAGGCGGGTGGCTTCAATAACTTTATCGCACATGGGATGTTTGGCACTGCCCTTGGTCGAAAAGCTCAGCATAGCCACGCGGGGTTCGATGCCGGCAATGGCTTTGGTGGTTCGGGCAGTCATCACAGCAATCTGTGCCAATTCCTGGGCCGTGGGGTCAGGGTGTACCGCACAATCGGCAAAAACCAGAATCCCATCATCACCCCATTGTTTATCGGGCATAATCATGATAAAAGCACCCGAAACCACACTGATGCCGGGAAGTGTTTTTACCACCTGAAAAGCCGGACGTAATACGTTACCCGTTGCATTCTGTGCCCCGGCTACTTCGCCGTCGGCATCTCCGTTTTTGATCAATAGCGTGGCCAGATATAAGGGATCTTCAACCAATTTTACCGCCTCTTCATAACTAAGACCTTTGTTTTTTCTGATCTCTACCAGCATATTGGCATAGAAATCCTTCTTTTCGTGGGTAAGGGGATCGATAATAGTTGCTTTTGGTATATGGCTGAGGCCGTGTAAATCGGCCAGCTGAAGAATTTCCTGGCGGTTTCCCAGTAAAATGATTCGTGCTATGCCTTCGCCAATGATTTGGTCGGCTGCCTTTAGCGTTCTTTCTTCGGTTCCTTCGGGCAAAACAATACACTTGTCATGCTTCTTCGCATTCTCTTTTATGGTGGTTATCAGATCCATTTTGGGGTGCTTTTTTTGATGAAATATTATTGACTTTCAAGGGGCAACAAAATTATAATTTATTTATGTGCATTCAAAGCGTGACGCGCTGATTTTTTAAACATCTTTGTACGGAAAAACCGCCGAGGCTGTTAAACAACTAACAACCCTAAGGAAATGATTGTGAAAAGCTAAGGCGGAAAACCCTTTGCATGCCAATAAAGCATCTCACCTTATGAATATTTGGTGAAGTGCTTTTAGTTGTAAGGCAAATTGCTTTACCTTTGCAAAAAAATTGCGGCATGAAAGGAAAAAATCATTCATTCATATTTCCGGCCTTTATCTTCCTTATAGGGTTTTTCCTGCCACCTATCCTGGTTCAAGCCGTTATTCCTGATACCTCTTTCCATTATTCCGATAGTATTTTGGCCGAGATACCGGATACCACAGTTTTGTTTGTTCAGCAGGCAGAGTGGATGGGGCCTCATGAACTGACTACCGGAGGAAATATCGAGCAGCAGAAAAGAAATGCAGATCTCTCTGTCAATTATATTACAGCTTTTCTTATCCTGATGATATTACTTGTAGGGCTGGTGAAATTTTTATTTCCGCTTCGTTTCAAAGAAATTATCATGGCGGTTTGGGAGACAAGGTATTACAACCAGATTGAAAGAGAAGGCGGATTATTCAACAACTGGGTTACCTTTTTACTGTTTTTGAATTTCCTCTTTAGTCTTTCCTTTCTTTTCTATCAAAGCCTGTTACAGCAGGGTTACACAGAGGCAGTACCCTTTAAACATCCGGCCGCTGTTT
>JBEPXC010000409.1:0-2752 GCA_041642035.1 Sphingobacteriia bacterium | reverse complement strand
AACTATATTCGAAACTTCCCAAAAAGCTCCGTTTCACTTCGACTGTAAATAGCAAATTAAAAAGTACCATTTTTTCGCAATTTAAAAGTGCCAGTTTCAGTTAAAAAAAGAGCGTTCATTTCTTCCAGAGACTATTTGTCTTTTGAGCAGGGGGATCCCTCCAGGAGCGTAGCGGATGGAGGGATCCCCCTGCCAGGTTATTTGTTTTGTTCATCTTTGGTCGTTTCGAATATAGTTTTACGGTTTTCCATACGGTAGCTGCTGCCTGTTAGTTTTATCACTTCGCAGTGGTACAAGAGTCGATCCAGCAGTGCTGTGGCCAGCACCTCGTCTTCGAGGGTTTCGGCCCATTGCCGTGGCGATTTGTTGGTGGTGATTATAACCGATGTTTTTTCATGCAGATGATTGATAAGGTTAAAGAATGCCACTGCTTCGTTTTTCTTCATAGGAAAAAGCATGATATCATCAATGGCTATCAGGTGAGCTTTTAAAAGCCTGCTGTATGCACTCATAGCCGATGCTGACATCTCTTTGAGCCTTAACATGGTGATTATCTCTTCCATGGTCTTAAAATAGGCTTTATAGCCTGCTTTAACAGCATCATTGATTAGGCCTGCAGCCAGAAAGGTTTTTCCTGTTCCTGAAGGTCCCATTAAGACTACATTGTAATTTTGCTCCAGCCATAACAACTGACGCAGCTCTTTGAGCTGTTGTTTACCCAGCCCGTTGGTATGATTGTAGTCGTAGTGGTCTAGATTGCAGTCCTTGGGTAACCGGGCCATTATCATGCGCCGGTCAAAGTCCGTTTTCTGGCGTTGCACAACTTCTCTCTCCAATAATAAGCGTGTAAACTCACTATAGGTGGGTTTGTCTATTTGTGCCTGATGCAGTAGCTTTTCCGGTTCTTTTTTCAATTGGGTCAGCCGTAACATTTCTGCATATTCACGTATAATTTCAAGTTCTTTTATCATTGGGATAGAATTTGCTGGTAAGTGTTTATTTTGCTTGTTTCGGGTGTTTGATGGGCCTTCAGAGGTAATGTAGTTTCATGTAAGACGCCAGATAACTGGGGCTTTTGCGAGGCTTGCTGCTGGTAATGGGCTATGATTTCTATAAACCGCATGGTATTAAACACCTGGTTGTTTAAACAGTAATCAAGGGCTTTATCAAGCACTGCCTGATCAGGGTTTTTCAACCGTGACAGCAGGGTTCTAAGATTGTCATTGAGATAGCGGGACTTACTCCTAGCAATGGCTTCGATAAACTCTAAAGCCTTAGGGGTGTTCCCCAGACGGTTAATGGCTTCATGCTTTCTTTGCTCCATGGTTTGAGATTTGTCCCTTCTATGGTCGGAAGCAGATATATACCGCCCTTTTAATGTACTCAAAGTGTGGGTGGCCAGCAGGTCTTTGTTCAGGCTATACACATCAAGTTTGTTGTTGCGTACATTGAGCAGAACTGCACTCTCATGATTTCTGTACGTTCCCTGCGGTAAACTGTAGTAGTTCCCCTTGTAGCTGATGGTATTGTCTTTTCTGGCCTTGTAACGTAAAAACTCGGGCATCTTAACCAACAGGGGTTTGTTGTGTATAGGAAGCAGGTAATGTTTCTCTTTAAGCCACTCCTGATGAGGAATCAGCCTGGTGGTACTGTGCACCTTGCCATTTCCTGTTCGTGACAGCCAGCCCAGGGCTTCCTCATTAAGATTATCAATACCGCTTAAGATTCGTCCTTTAACAAAATTGTTTTTAATGTATTTAACTACATTTTCTACTTTCCCCTTGCTTTGGGGATCAGCCTTACGGCAAAATACAGCTTCAAAACTCTCATTTCTTACGTAGTGTTGAAAGCCACTGGTAAGCAGTAAATCCCCAAGGTTTTCATCTACCATAAAAACCCTGTCCTGGTCGTATAAAATCTTTTTGGGAACTCCCTGGAAATACTCAAATGCCAACTGATGAGCATATATGGCTGTTGCCGTGGTAAAGGGATAATCCTGGAAATAAACATATTTATGCCTGGCACGGCTTAATACCATCACAAAAAACCATACTTTAACTCTTTTCCCTTGCCGGGTTTCCATGTAGCATTCGCCAAAGTCGACCTGCGCTTCCTGTCCGTAGCCTACCTGGGGAAGCTGCTCAAAATCCCGTTGCTTCTTCTTGACTGGCTTGGGAATTTGGGCCTGATGGCGCACATGTTGAACAAAATTGTAGATCGTTTTGGAATGAACCAAAGGCAAATCTTCAAAATGCTCTTTTAAACGATCCTCTATTTGAGCACTAGATAAGAAGGGATGCTCTTTAAGAAGTTGACGCACAAAGCCAAAGTATCCTTTTAACTTTAAAGGCAGTGGCTTTCCCTGGTTAACCCAGTGTTGAAATTCATCGGCATTCATGCTCAGATACCTTCGAACAGTCCTGCGATGCACACCTACCTGGTCTGCAATCTGACTTTTGTTAAGTCCTTTTTGTTTTAATTCATTAATTTTGTACCACATAAGGGTCTTTTTAAGATTCTTATTTGCCTTCATCTTTTGGGGTTTTGGTCAACCGCTAAGATGAAGGTTTTTTATTTTATAAAGTGGTACTTTTTAATTGCGAAAAATTGGGCACACAAAGTTGCTGATTACAATCTTCGGGCTTTCGGCTCTATTGCGCTGAAACCAGCTTTTTCGCATTTACAAACTGCATACCGCAGCGCCCAATTCATATCGTCATTCTAAACCCCGGGTTGACACCCGGGGCTATTA
>JBEPXC010000408.1:0-2779 GCA_041642035.1 Sphingobacteriia bacterium | reverse complement strand
TTTATCTCAGGCTCAGTTGACCGTAAACCAAAGAATTCCATTAATTGGAAACGATGCACCCTCATTTACTGCCATGTCTACCCATGGGCAGATTTCATTTCCTGATGATTATGGGAAGAGTTGGAAAATTATTTTTTCTCATCCCCGCGACTTTACACCCGTATGTTCTTCCGAAATATTGGAGCTTGCCCATCACCAAACTGCTTTCAATGAGCTGGGTGCAGAAATTCTGGTGGTTTCTACCGACCAGCTGGATTCGCATAAAAACTGGAAAGCTGCCCTGGAGGAGATTTCTTTTAAAGGACGGGATCCGGTGAAGATAGAATTTCCCCTGATAGAAGACACCTCCTATAGTATTGCCAATAGCTTTGGTATGCTGGATTCGCAAACCAATGTTGGACAAAGCGTCAGAGGCGTATTTTTTATCGATCCCGAAAACAAAATCAGAGCCTTTTATTTCTATCCCAATGAGGTAGGGCGAAATGTAGGTGAAATAAAAAGAACCCTGCTGGCCTTGCAAACCAACTATAATGACCAAAGAGTCGTTTTGCCCGAAAACTGGCAGCCCGGAGATGATGTAATGGTATCGTATCTTGACGATGCGGAAAAATCGAAAGTGGATAAAATGGATTCAGAACTATACAACCTGATTTGGTTTATGACCTACAAAAGAGCCAAATAATTTCCCTGTTAATCCAATTACTTTGCCCGTGTATGAATAATCGTTTTAGCATGCAGAACCAGACAAATGAAATGAAGCATTTGTCTGGTTCTTTTAATTTTTATGAAAACCCGGTTCCGACTCTATGGCATATACTCTTTGTAACTGGTTCTTGAGCCTGGATATATCGTCGATCAGATCGTGAAAACCTACTCTTGTTAAAGTGAGTTTAGTAACATAAGTTATAAAATCATCATAACATGGCATCCAAAGAACCAAAAGACTACTATCCTGTTCCATTAAAGATGGATTAAAGCATTGTTTAAAACAGTCAGGGAAAGATGAAGAATCATCAGACCATTTACTTCTTTTTAGGGATAGGAATTTTGCTCATAGTCCTTGCTGCATGCAACACAGGGCAGGAGCCAGGTAATGTTTTCTCTGTTTCTGACACCCTTAAGCCCCCCGAGGTATTAAAAGCAGGCAATCCGGATATTCACAAGTTAAGCGACTACCCACCGCCCCGAATGATTGATTTATCAACAAAACCTGCGCCCATTAAAATCCCAGCCGACTTTTTTGTCTCCATGCAAAACTTCAATACCGAGCATGGTTTGGCGTTGAGCACTATTCTCTGTGGGTTCAAAGACAAAGCCGGAAATCTATGGTTTGGCACCTCAGGTAACGGGGTGAGTAAATATAATGGCAGGAGTTTTATCAATTATTACTCCTCGCATGGATTAATCCATAATCTGATACGTAGTATTTTTGAAGACAGCGAAGGCAATATCTGGTTTGGCACTTATGGCGGGGTTAGCATTTACAATGGCTATTACTTTGAAAATTTAACGGTCGAACAAGGCCTGGCAGACAATAATGTTAATAGAGTACTTGAAGACCAGGGTGGCAATATCTGGATATCTACTTATAATGGGTTAAGCAAATACAATTCACAAGGCAAAGATGATGGAAATCATCTGTTTACCAATTATTCTACCCATGATGGGCTTCCGGGAAATTTTGTAGAAGACATACTTGAAGACAGCAAAGGAAATTTATGGTTTGCTACCGAATATGGGATGGGTAGATATGATGCCGGGGCAGAGGGAAAAGGTGAAAAATCATTTGAAGATATTTCCAAATCCCTTGGACTGGAAGGTAAAAGGGTGTATGGGTTAACCGAAGATGAAGAAGGGATGATCTGGTTTGGAATTAATGAAGGGTTGGTAAGATTTGATCCTTCCAGGGAAGCAACCGCTGAATCGGCCATTACGATTTATACTACAACCCATGGTCTGTTAAGTAACAGAATCAGATACATTTTTGCAGACAGAAAGGGAAGTCTATGGTTGGGCACAAAGGAGGGCTTATCCCAATTCAGAAAAGAAGATTCTTCCTTTGTGAATTATACTACTATGCAGGGCCTGGCTAATAATGAAATCACCTGCATCACCCAGGACAACTCAGGGAGCCTTTGGATTGGCACTGTGGGCGGAGGACTAAACAGGTATGACGGAAATTGTATCGTTGAGTTTGCCGCTAAACAAGGCTTGCCGGTAAAAACGGTATATGCTATTGCCGAGGATAAGGATGGTAATCTGTGGATGGGTGGCAATGAAGGGGGAATAGCAAAGTTTGAGTTTGACAGCCTTGAGAATAGGGGGGGCGTTTTGCCGGCAGGCGGTGCTGGTTTTTTCAATTACACCTCCTTACAGGGTTTTACAGATCAAATTATTATGACCATGATCATTGATAAATCCGGTACGCTTTGGTTTGGTGCTGCTGATGGTTTAAGCAAATTTGATGGGAGTTCGGTGGTTGTTTATGATTCAAAACAAGGTTTAATTGATAACCGTGTTGTAAGTCTTATGGAAGACAGCAAAGGGAATATCTGGATCGGGACCTTCGAAAGCGGGCTGAGTAGGTTTGATGGCAAGACATTTACAAACTATACCACCGAACAAGGGCTTGTGCACAATACCGTTTGGAACATTCATGAAGATACCACAGGGGTAATCTGGTTCGCAACAAGAGGAGGATTAAGCAGGTTCGACGGGCAAAACTTCATGAATTTTACAACAGAACAGGGGCTTCCCGACAATAAACTTTCCATCATTA
>JBEPXC010000407.1:0-2868 GCA_041642035.1 Sphingobacteriia bacterium | reverse complement strand
TACGCTTATGCACTGGTTATGATTGGCTTGGAATTTGGTTCATATAGCCTAACCATAATCTTTCAAAGGATAATGTAGAATGATGTATGGAAGAATCAATTCTGAGGTAAAAAACAAAAGATAAGAACAAAAAAAGAACTGCCCCATCAGAGATATAAATTTGAAGGGGCAGTTTTTCAGAGCAACTATTAGGCTGTGTTTAAACCTACACTAGAGAAGTGATTTTATTTTCGGCTTTTGAGCTTTTTTTGAACACGATATGTAAGTAAGTGTCCCATCTCTTTCAATTGTAGAGCATTGCGGTAAAAATAGATAAAATCTACAGCAAATTTTTTCGGTAGATTGATGGGTTCGAGTTCGGATTTATGGGTAAGAAATATTTTCTGGCCCGGCTGGTTGAACATGATATTAAGCTCATGAGGTTTCATTACCAGATTGAAGCTCATTTCATTCTTCTTTCCCGGTATTTTGGAAATGATGTATTGACTCTTCAAGAGATTGACCTCTTTATTTCCGTATAAGTTTACCTGGAAATCATAATCCCTGATCAAGGGATTAAATTTCTTGAGAATATGGGGAAGGATTTCAAAGAAAGAGTCATATACACTTAATGAATCCTTGAATTTCCCAAATCGGAATTTCTTTTTATTTATCAGCAGTGGACTCTGATAGTAAACAGTTTCTGATTTGCGGTGTGTACCCGGGTCGTCGAAATTGCATGCCAGTGAGATGCGCGGGAAAACAAAATATTTCCCATGAAGAATCATATAGGCGATGTAATTTTTCTTCCAGGATGAATTGGGCCAACGTTTGATATTGCGTGGTAGTTCATCGAAAGAGTTTATGATCTCGGGTTTACCATTTACTTTAAACCACTCTTTAAAGGGTCGCCACATTTCATCAGTCCAGATTTGCCCCCAGGAGGCCAGTTGCAGGAAATAATTATCGTAACCGTCGTCTATGGCAGTGAAAGGCCAGGGATCAATCCTTTGCTCTATCCTGTTGTAATTAAAGAGAGAAATGCCGGCTACATGTGGATCATCTTTATAAAAATCAAGTGCCTGCAAGGTATAATCATAATAGTATTTGGAAACAAACAAATCATCTTCCAGAAAAATAATGGACCCATACTTTTCGGTAAGGCCGCCACAGAAGTTAAAATGATCGCGAAGGCCAAGATTTTTTTCATGATAAATAACCTCCTTGGAGCCGTATTTCCAGTCAAAGCTTTCAGCAAGATCTACAATGTCGCGGTTTTGATTATTATCATTATCTATACTGATAACCATATCAACGGGTTCATTGGGGTAGACCGCATCAGACAACGCCTTAAACAGGCGCTGAGCCGGTTCCGATCTGTTGTATAGAGCTATTACAAGGGTTGGATTTTGAGATGTCATGAACTATCGGTAAATAAACAAGATTAAAAAACAAAGGGGCTGTTATACTCGTGCAAAGAAGGAAGATTATGATCCTTATCCGACAATACCGGATTGGCATCTGGCCATTCAATGCCACAGGTATTCCATTTAATACCGGCATCGGATGGTGAAGAAAAAACAGAGGTCGTTCTGTTTAAGAATAAAGCTTTATCTGACAATACATAAAAGCCATGGGCACAACCGGCCGGAACATACACCATATTGCCCTTCAGTGCATCCACTATAAAGGTCAGATGCCTGCCAAAGCTGGGTGAACCTTTACGAAGGTCAACCACCACATCAAAAATAGAACCTTCAAGACAGGTAACCAATTTAATGTGTTCGTGTGGAGGGACTTGAAAATGCAGGCCCCGTAGCACGCTCTTGTGTGAAACAGAATAATACTCTTCGCGAAAATCTGTTTCCAGACCATTGTCGGCAAATAAGTCATGGTGAAATGTTTTTACCAGCCTACCTCGACTATCTTCAAATACACGTGGAAAGATTTCAAAACATCCCGGGATACTAGTATGATTTACTTCCATGGTTGGGGTTACTTTTTAGCTAGTAAAGTTAATTGTTTGTTGTCGACATGATTTCTAATAGATGTACCTGAAATCAAAAACTTTTTTCTTCTCTATTAATTCTCTTTTTTCCTTAAATTCGTTCCAGGCTGTAAGAATGATGACATTATCTACCTGACCTAACAGATCATCGAGAGAATCGGCATAATCAATCTGTATCTTGGGAAATTCGGCTTTAAAGACTTCATTGGCCATTGGATCGTAAGCCACAATATTGTCGTATCCGGCTTCGATAAGCTTTTCAATAACGCCTTGAGTGGGCGATAGTCTTACGTCATCACTACCGGGTTTAAAAGACAACCCAAGTATGCCCAATCTTGTTTTTGGGGTTAGGGCCTGACGGATTTTATCAACAATAAAATCTTTTACCCCTTCATTGATCTTTAGGTTGGATTCCAATATTTTTGGATTATATCCATTTTCATTGGCAATGCTATGCAATGCAGCAGTGTCCTTGGGCAGGCAATAACCACCATATCCACAACCGGGATATACATAGGCACTCATATTGGCAGGATTGCCCGACCACCTTTTGTCCTGATGTAGTATTCGGAATGCTTTGGGAATATTGATATCGCCAATGGCATCGGCTACCATCGACATTTCGTTGGAATAACTGATGAGAGTTGATAACAGGGTGTTGGAAAGATATTTAATAAACTCAGCGGTATTGAAGCTTACAAAATGAATTGGGGCATTAAAAGGCTCATAGATATGATTCATCATTTCCTTGGTTTGCTGGTCTTCAGCACCTACTACGATCCGATCGGGTTCGATAAAATCTTCCCAGCAGTATCCCTCACGCAGGAACTCCGGATTGGAAGCCAGTCCTACATTGCGGTTAAGTTGGCGTGCCTTTGCTT
>JBEPXC010000406.1:0-2874 GCA_041642035.1 Sphingobacteriia bacterium | reverse complement strand
GACTGTCATTAGTAACGCAGTTATAAATCCTGTGAATTATAAAGATGCTGAATTCAAGAAGCTAATTCTCAAAAAGTTTATCCTAACACCAATAAACATTATATATTTGTCTTCTGATTGGATGGGCAGCAGTTGTGAACATTGATGATCGCAAGATGTTTAACCACAGGGGTATGCTTTTATGTTGATGCGCATTTATATTAAGATACAATGAAATCTGGCATTGCTATTGCGGTCAATGAAAACTGAACTCTTACAAATGCATCATTGAATTAGCTTGACCCTTTAAAGAACCGATCAAAAACCTAAAACTAACCCACTAGAGATGAATAAAAATATTGTGCTTATTGTTGTGTTTTGGATACTGGCCCTGCCCTTTGCTGTTTTTGCCGATGATGAAGAACCAGATGTAAAGGATATGCCCACGCGCGAAAGAATTCTTGTGGGTGGAAATATAGGATTGCAAATCAGCAACATCAATACCATGGTGCTGGTCTCTCCCCGCATAGGCTATCGTCTCACCAACCGCCTTACCTCGGGACTCGGTCTTACCTATCAATATTACCGTCATTCAGGCTGGGGGAATACACAATACCGATCTGTTACGCATATCTATGGAGGCAGCCTTTTTTCACGCTTTAGTATAACCCGACAGTTGTTTCTTCAGGCTGAGTATGAGGCACTCAATCTCGATTCGCGAATGGGAACATTAATTAATACGGATAGCGACAACCGCTTCTGGGAGCAGAATTATTTTCTGGGTGGGGGATACCGTGCCCCTCTTGGATCGCGGGCTTCCATTAACCTGATGCTGTTGTATAATTTCAATCAAAACAGTGTAGTATATTTCCAGAATCCTATCTTTAGGGTTGGGGTAGATGTGAGTCTTTAAGGAAAGCTTTTATGCAATAACCGGGTAAAGCAACAGGTTGAACATTAACGTCCCCTTTAACCCCAGCCGGGATGGAGTAAGCATTAATGGTATTTCTTTTATATTCCTATTGCACCCGCTCCGGGGTGCCCGTTCTCTCCAACCATAATGCATATCTATCACTATGTGCCCCCGCTGGGGGCTTTTGGCCTGTAATCCGTTCTCTCCAACTGCCATGCATATCTATCGCTATGTGCTCCCCCTTGGGGCTTTGGGCCTGCAATCCGTTCTCTTCAATCGCAATGCATATCTATCGCTATGTGCCCCGCTTAGGGCTTTAGGCCTGTTATCCGTTCTCTGCAACCGCAATGCATTTCTATCGTTATGGGCCCCCGCTGGGGCTTTGGGCCTGTAATCCGTTCTTTCCAACCGCAATGCATTTCTATCGTTATGGGCCCCCGCTGGGGCTTTGGGCCTGTAATCCGTTCTTTCCAACCGCAATGCATTTTTATCGTTATGGGCCCCTGGGGCTTTAGGCCTGTAATCAACACTTTAATTAAAATCTTCACCTCAGAGAGGTGAAATATCGATAGCAATAAATGGCATCAACCCCTCTGTCCACCCCAGAGTGGGTGGCATAGGCCCCACTGTGGCTTTGGCATGCAAAAACCTATACATACTCAAACTTTTAACCCCTTTTTTTGTTTGCATAAGTAATTCATCTCTACTATGCCTGAAATCCTTACTGAGACTTCAGGCCTTTTTTGTAACAACCATCAAACATAAAAGCTGTCATTATTATGAACAACGCACAATTTTTTTATGACCGGCCACTCAATGAGCCCATCCGTACCTATACCGAAGGTACTCCCGACCGTATTGCCCTTGAGAAAGAACTGGAAAAGTTAAGCAACACTCAGATTGAGATACCGCTGATTATTGGAGGTAAGGAAATCAGAACCGGCAATATTGGAGAGGTAAGAAGCCCGCACAATCATCAGAACATTTTGGCCACCTTTCACAAGGCCGGTGAAGAGGAAGTGCAAATGGCCATCGATGCATCGCTGGAAGCCCACAGGCAATGGTCGGTCATGTCATGGGTGGAAAGAGTTTCGATAGTGTTGAAAGTAGCTGAACTGATCAGTCATAAATACCGATACTTAATCAACGCCTCCACTATGGTTGGACAGGGTAAGAATGCCTTTCAGGCTGAAATAGATGCCGTTTGCGAAACCGTTGATTTTATTCGTTTCAATGCCCACTATGTTTCTGAGATATACAACGACCAGCCTCATAGTGAAGTGGGAAATCTTAACAGGTTAGAATACCGTCCCCTCGAAGGCTTTGTGTTTGCCGTTACACCCTTCAACTTTACCGCTATCGCATCCAATCTGGTCCTGGCACCCGCTATTCTGGGCAATACCATTTTGTGGAAACCGGCCTCTACCTCTCTGCTTTCCAATTATTACCTGATGCAGATTTATAAAGAAGCCGGCGTACCCGATGGGGTAATCAATTTTCTACCCGGAGACGGTCCCGATGTTGGCGATCCGGTACTTAAGCATAAGGATCTTGCCGGCATTCATTTCACAGGTAGCAATAAAACCTTTAATCATTTATGGAGGGGAGTGTCTGGCAACCTCGAACAATACAGGTCTTATCCGAGGGTGGTAGGCGAAACAGGAGGTAAGGACTTTGTGTTTGTGCATTCTTCCTCTCATGTGGATGAAGTTGCCACTGCTTTGGTAAGAGGTGCCTTTGAATACCAGGGACAGAAATGTTCCGCGGCCTCACGGGCTTATATTCCACAATCGTTGTGGCCTGCCATCAGACGTAAGATGGATAAAAACATGCGCCTGATAAAAAAAGGAGATGTTAAGGATTTCTGCAACTTTGTGAATGCGGTGATCGATGAGAAAGCATTTAAAAACATCACGGGATATATCGAAAAAGCCCGGGAATCGGCTGATGCGGAAATTGTAATGGGGGGTACGTACGACG
The DNA here is from genome assembly GCA_041642035.1 of Sphingobacteriia bacterium. GTDB lineage: Bacteria > Bacteroidota > Bacteroidia > Bacteroidales > UBA7960 > SKVR01. The sequence goes on along the minus strand of JBEPXC010000406.1, from coordinate 2 downwards.
AT
>JBEPXC010000405.1:0-2911 GCA_041642035.1 Sphingobacteriia bacterium | reverse complement strand
AAATTTTTCACTGCTATAGGTATATTGTGCAAATACGCCGGGAACTGATTCCACCCTATCCAGATAAGTTCCTTCATCATTTACTACCAGTGATTCCTTGTAGTCATCAAGGGTATAACTTATCCCAGCATTGACTTTATGATCGGAATTGCGGGCGATGGAGTTTTCATAAATTATATTGGCGTACAGTGTATTTTGGCTACCATTGTAATCATTAAGCCCATACTGCGAATCATGATTGTGATGGATAAAGCTCAGCTGGGTTCCTATACTGCCATCGGGCTGGCCGGGCAAGAAAAACCCAGTCCGGGCAAAGGCCTCATACCTGTCGGTTTTTACGCCAAAGCCATAATCGTTGATAGATCCCAAAGAGGCTCCATTATCGAAAAACGATAGCTGACCTCCCTTACGGTCTTCCTGCATGACACGGAAACCAAATTGAGATTCCATTACTCCCTGTTTATCGAAGCGGTATCGATTCACCACATTATACTTTTTCAACAAAGGGTGATCAAGAAAATTATCACCATTGTGATCGAAGCTATTCTCAAGGATTTCGCCATGAGCAAGAACCATGGTCGACCATGAGGAATTTAACTTCACAGAAGCATTCAGGCTACTCTCCAGGCGGCCAAAGTCGTTTCCATAAATATTATAAAAAAAGCGATCAGAGTTTTCTGGTTTTTTAAGCTCTACATTGATTTGTCCGGTTATTGATTCATAACCATTGACAACACTTCCGGCTCCTTTGGAAACATGTATAGATTCCATCCAGGGCCCGGGAATAAATCCCAGGCCATAGGGCTGTCCTAATCCACGTATGGTGGGTGTGTTTTCGGTAAGTATCTGACTGTAAATACCTGCCAGTCCCAGCAATTGTATCTGCTGGGCCCCCGATACAGCATCGGTAAAAGAAACATCAACCGAAGCATTTGTTTCGAAGGCTTCCGAAAGATTGCAGCAGGCTGCCCGTTGCAGCTCATCCTCTGTAATCACGTTAGTAAGGATAGGATCAATAGATGAAATGTGACTACCTGAGCGCCGGCTAGCCACCACTACTTCGTCGAGTTGTTGCATCGATTCAAGCACTACCTCGAGATCTTCCCCAGCTGCTTTAACGAGTATTGTATCGGGTTGAAACCCTATATAGCTTATCACCAGGCTTTGGGGCAAATGTTGAGGTGCCTGCAAAGCAAAGGTTCCCTGTTCATCACTCGAAACACCCATAGTAGTGCCTAGCCAAAATATATTGGCTCCGGGCAAAAGCACCTTTTTCCTTTTCCCCTCGCGGGTTTCAACACCATACACCACACCTTCAATGTTCTCCTTGCTGCTGACAGCCCAAATATGTAATGGAAAAACCAACCAAAATATAAGCAACAAACTGAATTGCCCAACCTGTCTGCCTGGGCAAATACTCTTTCTAAAAAATGACATGGTAATCATATAACTAATTCTTTACTGATTTATTAATACAAACAGATGGGCAACACTGGACACATTGCACTTTTTTACAAAAATTTGCAACAGAAAGAAAAGTTATCCGATTTTAATCTGGTGGGAAAACAGAATGAAATCCCGCCCTACATATGCTGGTGGAGGTGGATAGTAATTCACAGGGAATGATGCATGAATTTGCCTGGGATCAAAATTCATGAGCTCAGCATTAGCAATAATTCGTACCAGCAACTGTGACCCGATATGCACTTCTGATTTTTTATTTAGGAGTTCATAGTCGTTAATAAGATAAACAACTTTATCCTCACAACAATTGCTACAATCGGCCTCGGGCATGACATCACTGCAGCAGGAAATGGTCTTAGTATCGACAGAGCATAAAAAATCAACAGCCAGATCTTGTTCAAAGGCAGCGCAACAACCTTCATCAACGGCAAATAAATGCATTTCAGAGGTACTGCAGCCCATGCAGCTGTGCAAAAGCAACCTTAGCCCTGTAAAGGACAGCAGAAAAACTGCACCAAGGAAGATCAATAATACATTTCTGAATAATTTACCCATCGATAATTTAATTGAAAATTTTCGAATGCAAAAATAATGAAGATTGTAAAATAAAAGCTACGTTAAATAGTTAATCTGTAATCTCCATATTCTTCAAGCAGTTGGTTAATGCTTTCCAGTGGAGGCACGGGTTCTGCATCGAATTCCACGCGTTGATCCTCCTGGCTTACAGATACATTTTGTACACCATCAACCCTATCGAGCGCTTTTTTCACCTTGGCCACACAATGCTGACAGGTAACTCCTGATACTTTATATGTTAAATGTTCCATAGTTAAAAGCTTATTGCTGGTTCCACACTTTGTTTTTTTCAAGCAGTTCTGGATCTCTCTTATAGATGCAACAACCATGCAGGTGGGCGTATGTTTCTTCATCGGTAAGAAAATTTTCAGTATCATGGCCTTCCTTGGCAATGGCCCGCTCAATGGTGGTGAGTTCTGTTTTGTCGCTGCGGTAAGCCAAGATTAGCTTCTGCTCTTTAGCATCCCAATCGGCACGTCTTACGCCCCGCACGGAATAGGCGGCTCTTTCTATTCTATCCTTGCACATACCACAAATGCCCAATACAGTTATTTCAACTTTTTCCACCTTGTTGCTTTGAGCCGTAGCATTGTCGGTAAAGAAGAATAATCCGCCCATCAATACAGAGACGAAAATTACACTTAATGATTTGTTCATAGAGTATTCGTTTTAAAAATGAATAATTAGTATTATGCCAAATAATATAAAGATAATCATAATCCTCTATTTTGGCAAGAGCCATTCTTTGCAAAAATCAGTCCAACATCTAACAGTCCCGAGCTCCCATAATAACTATGTCAACTTTTATAAAAACAAAACACCTTACCCTCTTGTTAATATTCTATACTTTGACGCCCAACAGGGTGTTTTT
>JBEPXC010000404.1:0-2929 GCA_041642035.1 Sphingobacteriia bacterium | reverse complement strand
AGGCGAGCCCTGCACCCGCCTATTGCCTTTTAACCACCAAAACAAAAACAACATTAACCAATAAAAACAACCAAAAAATGATTAAAATTTTCAGCTCTCTAAAGTAATTAAATTTTAATCGATTTACAAAACTATTTTGCCAAAAAAACTAATTTTAGTGTTCTTTTTTGGGGCTGCCAACCTAACATCTTATAGATGAGATGACCCAATGGAAACAGATCACCACAATCTTCTCCGGTTGAAAGTATTATAGGAGTTGAAGGGATTGTTGTTCATGTATGGATTAAAAGGATCGGTACCTCTTGAAACGTTTATTTCGGCCCCAAAGCGAAGGTTTTCGGTAATCTTATAATCAAGCCCCATCATAATACCACCAGCATTCATATTGAATGCCTGCGGGTTCATTTGAGGGCCAGTAAGCATATCGTTTAAGTTATTTCTTTCGCCCCATGCTCCCCCCGATAAGGTAAGTCGGGGATTTAGCTGATAAGCACCCAAAGCATAAACCGTAGTGGAAAAAAAGCGGGAGCTGGCAGATGGTGCTGCCAAAAAGTTGTTGCCACCAGAAAAAGAAGAGCTCGAAAGGATACTCCCGGCTATTACAGAAAAATTCTTCCCCGGCTTAAACTGCACCTGTGGAGCAATAGATTGCGAGAACATACCTGCACCGGCAAATCCGGAAGAAAAGCTACTGCTCATTTGCACACCCAAAACCGGGGATGCCCCCATGAAGGTATATTGGTTCGAAAGGAGACCAGCATCTGAACTTTTCGATCCCTGCGCACTTAATAAGGCAGGTATACCTAACAAAGCGAAGAAAATGATGAGTTTGGTTTTCATAGTTCAGTAGTTTATTATTTTGTTACATTAAAATCCTTAGTTAATACAACGCTGCTTCGCATAAATAGTTGTTGACCAAAATTACTAAAAAACCTCAATCCTTTTTTAGCTTTTGATTTTTTGTAAAATTACAATGGGTTTCATTACTTTTGCACATTCAACAAACCTTAATATTTTATCTATAAAGCATTTAATGTTACTATTTTATGATGTTTAAGAAATACAAATACTCTATGCTGGATACTATTAAAAGTTATTCTGTCATCACTCTTGGATTGTTTATCAATGCCCTTTCCTGGACGGCTTTTATCATTCCATCGGAAATAGTAGGAGGCGGAGTGACCGGATTAAGCACCTTAGTATTTTATGCCAGCGGTTTTCCTGTAGGGGTCACCTTTTTTCTGATCAATATAGTCCTGATATTAATGGGGATAAAAAGCCTGGGGCTTTCCTTTGGCATACGCACCCTTTATGGCACCATAGTTATCTCCGTTTTTCTGGGTATTCTGCAGCAGTATATCACCGAACCTGTAGTATCGGATCGGTTTATGGCTGCTATCATAGGAGGTATTATGGGTGGTGCCAGTGTTGGACTGGTATTTTCGCAGGGAGGGAGCACAGGAGGCACCGATATTATAGCCATGATCATCAATAAATACCGGAACATCAGCCCGGGCAAGTTGATTCTATACATGGACGTAATCGTCATTTCAAGTTCCTACATCCTGTTTCGTTCTCTAGAGGTGTTGGTTTATGGATTTGTGGTTATGTCAGTGGCTTCCTATGCCATCGACATGGTATTGATGGGACATCGCCAGAGTGTACAGATGTTTATCTTCAGCAGAAGCCATGATATCATCGCTGAGCAAATAGCCAATGAAATAGGCCGGGGAGTGACCCTGATAAATGGAAAGGGATGGTATAGCAAAACAGAAAGCTCTATTTTAATGGTAGTAGTAAGACGCTATGAAGCCAATAATATTTTCAGAACCATAAAACAAATTGACCCGGATGCATTTATTTCCATCTCGAATGTAATGGGAGTTTATGGCAAAGGATTCGACCCTATAAAATACTAGACTACAGCGCTATAAGCCTTTACAGGGTGGCCAACGAATCTGTTTTCTAAGGCAAGCCTTTTAAAAACAAGGGCCGCTACTCCTTTCGAAGGGAATCAGCAGGATTCATATACATAATCCTGAAGATATGGATGATAATAGCTGTAAAAACAATAATTCCAACCAATACTACAGCAAGGGCAAATGGCACAAAATCCAGCTCGATACGATAGGCAAATGTGCCCAGCCAGCGTTGTAGTGTAATGACGCAAACCACTATACCCAACAGACTGCCCATTAAATAAAGGGGGAAATAATTGCTGAAAAACATCTGAAAGTAATCCCCCCAATTGGCCCCCAGTACTTTTCTGATCCCTATTTCAACACTCCTTTGTTCAATATTATAAGCGGTTATACCGAGCACCCCCAGAAATGCTATCAACACACACAACCAGGCCAAATAACTGAAGAATGTACTCAGATTACGGTTGTGCTCAAAGAAGCCCTCTATATTGTCTGATAAAGGGAAATAATGGAGAGGGTTAACCCTATCATAATCCCTCCACGCCTTTTCAACAACCTCCTTTTGAAGGTTTATGTCGCCGGGATGAAACTTGACAACAAGATAACGGGCATAATTAATATTCATAGGCAATATTACCAAAGGCTCAACGGGTTTGTTTAAAAGAGCATAGTGAAAATCATCCACGATTCCGTTTATGGTACGGATGCGTCTTTGCTTTCCCTCAAGAAACTGATAATGTGTAATTATTTTTTTCCCAACAGGAGAATCATATCCGACGGAATCGACAAGAACTCTATTTACCAATACCCCATTGGCAAAACCCAAAGAATCAACTGAGTCGTGTACTTTAACCCCCATGAGCTGGATATAATCCGGTGTAGTTTGTATGTTATTGAATGATCTTACAACAAAGCCCTCCTGGGTATTAAACAAGATGGTGTGTTTGATAGGGTACATAGAGAAAACATAATTACTTCTTGCGGTTTGTAAAACAGCAGCATCCTTT
>JBEPXC010000403.1:0-2931 GCA_041642035.1 Sphingobacteriia bacterium | reverse complement strand
TACTGGAAAAAACAAAACAATAGTGCCCGAAGAAGTCAGATACACCAAACTATAATGTCTTAGAAAAAGAATCTCAACCCATGGATCAACACATAAAAATTCTATCCGTAAATACCTCCGAAAAGAAGGGAGTTGTAAAAAAACCCGTTGATGAGATTACCCTCAATCATAATGGGGTAATGGCCGATGCACATAGTGGGCCCTGGCACCGCCAGGTAAGCTTACTGGGGAAGGAAAGTTTTGACCGGTTTGCCGGGCAGGCTGGCAGACCCATTGCCTTTGGCGAATTTGCCGAAAATATAACCACCCAGGGTGTGGAGTTGGTGAAGACATCTCCGCTCGATCGCTTTGTAGGTGAGAATGTAGAGCTGGAAATCACACAAATAGGGAAAGAATGCCATGGTTCTTCATGTGCCATCTTCCGCGAGGTGGGCAACTGCGTAATGCCTAAGGAGGGGATTTTTGCCAGGGTAATAAAACAGGGAACTCTAAAGCCGGGTGATGTACTCGAATATGTACCCCGGGTGCTGAATATTCAGGTGGTAACCCTAAGCGACCGGGCCAGCAGAGGTGCCTATGAAGATCGCAGTGGCCCCAGAGTGGTTGAATTGCTTAATCAGCATTTCGATAAAAGACCTCGCAACATCTCTGTGGAGGCCACCATTATTCCCGATGATGCCTCGAATCTCTCCGTAATTCTTGAGAAAGCGTCCTATGAGGAAATTGATGTGGTAATCACCACCGGCGGAACGGGTATTGGTCCCCGCGATATCACGGTGGAAACCGTTACACCTATGCTTGACAAGGAAATACCCGGTATCATGGAGATGATAAGAGTTAAATACGGCGCCAATAAACCCAATGCCTTGTTAAGTCGTGGAGTAGCCGGATTAATGGGTGATACCCTGGTTTATACCCTGCCGGGAAGCGTAAGGGCAGTCAATGAGTATATGGAAGAAATCCTTAAAACACTCGAGCATCTCATCTATATGAGGCACGGACTTGATGCCCATTAAGCATCCCCGCCACACATTTCTGTTTCACCTGTTGTATGAAATGTTCTCTATGGTGTGAATCAAAATTGCAGGCGCTGTAAACATTTCTTAAAACCTGCTGTTGGTAAATTAACTAAAAGCAGATGCTGTAACGTTGTCAGAGTTGTTGAGCAAGCCGATGCAGCCTGCATGATTAGGGTATTGCTGTTGGTTGTAATCATTGGTCATTAAAACATCTGAGAAATTGAAGACAGTTGGTATCATCGGATCAGGCTTCTCAAGCCTGGCAGCAGCCTGCACTCTGGCCAAAGAGGGATTTCAGGTAAACGTTTTTGAAAAAAATGACACCCTTGGGGGTAGAGCCCGGGTGTTTGAAGAGCAGGGCTTTGTATTTGATATGGGGCCTTCATGGTATTGGATGCCTGAAGTGTTTGAGAATTTCTTCAACAGGTTTGGCAAATCTGCTTCCGATTACTACGAGCTTATAAGACTTGATCCCTCATACAATGTCGTTTTTGGCAAGGACGATATTGTTTCTGTACCCGCCGGTTATCCGCAACTGGAGGCATTGTTTGAATCTATCGAACCGGGCAGCAGCCCGAACCTGAAGAAGTTTCTCGATGAAGCCGGATACAAGTATAAAGTAGGGATGGAAGAGTTTGTGTGGAAGCCGGGGCTTTCAATCATGGAGTTTGCCGACATGCGGGTCTTGAAGAGCCTGTTTAGATTACAAATGTTTACTTCTCTTGCCTCGCAGGTAGAAAAACTTTTCAAAGACGAGAAATTAAGGCAGATCCTTAAGTTTCCCGTGCTTTTCCTGGGTGCAACTCCTGAAAATACCCCCGCCCTGTATAGCCTGATGAATTATGCTGACCTAAAGCTGGGTACCTGGTACCCTATGGGAGGCATGCACAAAATCATTGAAGGGGTTGTTTCGCTGGCAGAGGAATTGGGCGTTGTATTTCACACCTCGGAGCCTGTGGTGAGCATCGATGTCATCCTCAACCGGGCTACAGGATTTACCACCTCCAGGAAAAGCTATACTTTTGATTATGTACTAGGCGGTGCAGATTACCATCATGTTGAGCAAACTTTGTTGCCTCAACAATACAGAAGCTATACACCCTCCTGGTGGCGCAAGCGCACCATGGCTCCAAGTTCTCTGTTGTTTTATCTGGGTTTGGATAAAAAGGTTGATGGATTACAGCACCACAACCTGTTCTTTGACCGTGATTTTAACCTTCATGCCAAAGAGATTTATACCGAGCCGAAGTGGCCTACCGATCCGCTCTTTTATGTTTCCTGTCCTTCCAAAACAGATCCTTCAGTCGCACCTGTCTATGGAGAGAACATCTTTCTGCTTATGCCTCTGGCCCCCGGTATTGAAGACAGCGAAGCAATGCGTGCCAAATATTTCGATATAATGTGCCGGAGAATTGAAGCTATACTGGGAGTTGATATTCGTGAATCTATCGTTTATCAAAGATCTTTTTGCCTTACAGATTTTGTAAAAGACTACAATGCCTTCAGGGGAAATGCCTATGGACTGGCCAATACCCTGCGTCAGACAGCTATACTGAAGCCTCGCATTCATCATAATAAAATTCCTAATCTATACTATACCGGCCAACTCACCTCCCCCGGACCCGGTGTACCACCCTCCATCATTTCAGGCCAGGTAGTAGGTGAGCGGATTGTGAAGGCACATCTCGAAAAGGAAAAGAATAATTAACGTAAGCCATTAACGGTACCTATTCAGATTCACAGGACTTGATTCCTACTTTGCTTACGGTACCATAATACAGAGACAAAAAAAACACCGGCACAAATATTTGTACCGGTGTTTTTTTTGTATGGGTAAGCAAGAAAGCTTCAATGCTTATCTTACCAGGCCTCTTTGTTTAAGCAAGGGGTCAATTCCGGGTTCCTGTCCGCG
>JBEPXC010000402.1:0-2938 GCA_041642035.1 Sphingobacteriia bacterium | reverse complement strand
TATATCACGGCCTATGGTGGTTACACTTTCTGCATAATATATGCTAACACCCAAATATTGGTACTGGTAGTTAACCATATGCTCGAACACATGCGAAAGGGGTAAAAAACTAAGTGCCTTATGGGTGCAATTTACATGCTGGATATTTGCGGTAAGGATAGCATTACTCATAATGTTTTTATGAGATAACATAACTCCTTTGGGTGCACCGGTAGTTCCCGAAGTATAAATAATGGCCAGCAGATCGTTTTCAGATATGCTTTCACGGATATCCTGCAGCTCATCGTAATACCTTGGTGCGTTAGTTTCTCCGGCATCGGTAATTTTAGTCCAGTGTTCAGCACCTTCCACTTTATTGAAGGTTAACACCTGTTCTAAATGTTCCAGCTTGTCTCTTACAGCAGATATTCGTTTATACAAACTTGCGTCAGATACAATTAATAATCTAGACTCTGAATGATTTAGTATGTATACGAATTCATCATCAGACAGGGTAGAGTGAACCGGAACATGGGCCATACCTGCCTGGGCAGCACCCATTTCAATAAAATTCCACTCGGGTCTGTTGTTGGTAATAGTAGCTATTTTATCGCCCCTTATATATCCTGATGCAAGTAAACCCATACTGACATTAAGAACAATGCGACTATAATCGGTAGCGCTATATTCAACCCATTTTCCGTTTTCCTTCCCGGCCAGTTTAAACCGACCTACAGTATTGGGCATACTGGTAAACCTGTCAAGCAGGTCAAAATTTCTTTTAATTTCCATCTTTTAAACAATTGATAAAAAAGTTTTGCGAAGATACGAATTGTTTTCATACTATGTGCATATTTACGCAATACAATATCTTCAATTTCTTTTAAGGTGTAAACAAATCAAATGCATTTTGGTTTAGCAAAGCTTTTCCGCATTAAGTCAAATATTCTATCTTTGTCGCCAACTTTCAAATTCAAGAGTAATACCAAAGGTATTATACCCGACGCACATATCAAAACAATGCACTAAAAATGAGAGACCTTCTAAAAAAACTTAACCGTTCGTCCAAAACAGCATTCTCCAAATCTCTTGATGTCATAGAGATTGTGGGCAACAAGCTGCCGCATCCCGCTACCATATTCGGAGGACTGGCAGCCCTGGTCGTTTTATTATCATGGGTGTTGAATTATTTCGACGTCTCAGCCGTTAATCCGGCAGACAGCCAGCTGGTTACCATAAATAATCTTGTAAGTGGCGATGGATTCCGATGGATGTACACCAACATTTTATCAAATTTCCTACGATTCCCTCCCCTTGGATACGTACTTGTGGTAATGATTGGCATAGGGCTGGCAGAAGGTTCAGGATTGTTTGCTATAATGATCCGTGCGTTGGTGCTGAGTGCTCCGAGTAGATATATAACGGCTGCCGTTGTACTTGCAGGGATTGTATCAGGGCTTGCCGTTGAAGCAGGATATGTAATATTGATTCCCCTGGGAGCCATGATATTTCATGCATTAGGTCGTCATCCTATGGCAGGACTGGCTGCGGCCTTTTGTGGTGTAAGCGGAGGTTTTGGGGCCAATTTTTTCATTGGTTCCATCGACCCTATTCTGGCGGGTATTTCTACCTCCGCAGCGCAACTGATCGATCCAGAAATGGTTGTGAACCCTGCTGTGAATTATTATTTTATGATTGCTTCTAGTTTTGTAGTCTTAATTGTAGGTACATGGGTAACGGAAAAAATTGTTGAACCCAGACTGGGTCAATACCAGGGTGATGCCGAGAAATTTGCCATCGTGCAACTTACCCCTTTAGAGAAAAAAGGGTTAAACAGGGCGGCTATAACCGCATTTCTCTTTGTAGCAGCTCTGGCACTAACAGTTATACCTGAAAATGGATTGTTGCGCGACCCTGAAACAGGATCAATTCTCCACTCCCCCTTCTTTTCAGGCATCATCATTGGCATCCTGCTGTTCTTCCTTTTACCCGCACTTGCTTATGGTGTTACTGTCGGCACCATCAAAAACGATAAAGATATGATGAATCATATCATCCGGTCAATGAATGGTATGGGCTCCTACATTGTTCTGGTTTTCTTTGCTGCTCAATTTGTATATTTCTTCAACTATTCTAATCTGGGGCTTATCATTGCCATTAAGGGGGCTTCTTTACTTACCTCTATTAATTTTACCGGCCCCCTGTTGATTGCCGTCTTTGTTTTGCTTGCAGCTTTCATCAACTTATTTATGGGAAGTGCTTCTGCGAAGTGGGCTATTATAGCCCCGGTATTTATACCCATGTTGATGTTACTGGAGCCTGCATATCACCCGGGCATCACACAGGCGGCATTTCGTATTGGAGATTCTCTAACCAATCTCATTACTCCAATGATGAGTTATTTTGCTCTTATCGTAACATTTGCTGAGAAGTATGATAAGCGCTATGGAATAGGAACTATAATATCAACCATGCTTCCCTATACTATATTTCTGGGCATCGTATGGATTGCTGTTCTGATGATCTGGATGTGGCTTGGAATACCCGTTGGCCCCGATGGACCTATTTATCTCAATTAATAGTAATAATAACCCGGTAAGCTTAACCAAAAAGAAAAATTCAACATAGCGCAAAAAAAAGTATTCAACATAGCATAACAAGAGCCGGATCCATTGCATCATGCGCTGTATCCGGCTCTTTGATATTAAGAACTCAAACACCTTTATTGCCTGATGAATCTTACATTTCGTTTATACCCCATATACTCCAGCTGCAAAATATAAACCCCTGAGGTTAACTTTGGCAGAACAAGGTTATATTGGTTGCCGGACAGGTTTTTCTTGTGGTATATCAATTGTCCGTTGACCGTATAAATCGCAAGGGAAAAATCGGAATAATCCTCCTTAAAGCTTATATTGAGATGATTATAGGAAGGATTGGGAGAAATTATCACTGAAGG
>JBEPXC010000401.1:0-2996 GCA_041642035.1 Sphingobacteriia bacterium | reverse complement strand
TATACCATCAATGGGTTTAAGCATTTCAAATTCCAGCACCGTACCCATCTGTTTACTCACCACGATAAACATCGAAGCAAAGTAGGGTTTCGTTCCCGCTTCGGCAATCTGAGCTGACAACAGCGCAATATCAACCTGCAGGGTATCCCGGCTTCGGGGTAGACGCGATATCTTATCGCGCTCCGGCTTATTATACGATATAGAAGGTTTTGCATCAGATATATCCACATCCATATAACTGTCTTGCCATTGCTGCGGATCATCATTACTAAGGGTGCGAACCAGGTAAGTATCTTCATTGGCATCTTCCGGATAGATCATATCAGGATTCGTCTTAGCCCTTTCCAGCACGTTGATGGCCTGCTCCATAATGATGATAAGGTCGAGCAGTGCCTCCTCATCGGGCATATCGGGAACGAAGCCCGGGATAAAATGCCTGAAATCGGGCCAGGCATTTTTGCCCTTAAAGTCAAAACCCATCTCCTTCACTTTTTTACGCATGGCCTCATCAATATCAATTCTCTCAGGGTTTTCGAAGGATACCGTCAGCTGGGGTATGAGCAAGATCTCGGCCGGTCGCATCCAATTATCAGGCTGCTGAAGCTCCAGGAAGCCGCGCAGGCCTTTTTCGCCTTCGTAGGCCGTCATGGCATAGTGCTCGCCTGCACTGCCCATAATGCTAATAAAGTACCTCTTTCCCGATCCGGGAATCTTTACACAAAAAATTTCATCCTCTCCCAGATACCTCCATGGGGCCAGTTCTTTGAGATTAACGGCCAGTTGTATCGCTTTTTTATGCAATTGTTCTTTCATAGTCTTAGGCTGATAAGCACCAAATGGTTTTCGCTCTTTAATACCGATATTCCCTTTTCTATCTCCTTTACCCGATTGGTAAAATAAGGTTCACTAACGATGCTTCCAAATTTGAATGCATTCTTTTGCATAAAACAAATTCCTTAATTGCGAAAATATTCGTTGTGAAATATCTCGCAAGTTAAGCATAATTATTGTTTTTCCTGATTTCGACACTTTCCTAAAGTCATTTTTCTAGTGTTAGATTTACGGTGCGCTATAGCTGATGATGCAGATTTTCAGAATGGTTAGAACGCTGATGACCTTTGAAGGTTTTTGCAGCTTTTTCATTCCCTTTGCTTGCCTGTCTAAGGTAGTCGAAAAGGGGAAGAATTTTAAGTTTCGAGCTAATCTCATTGGTTATTTTCGGGTGATTGCTAATGAGTTCATCAAGTGCATATAGGGGTAGCTCGAGTTGGTTTCTCCAGTTCAGATACTCCCGAAATGACAAGCCGGGCAATTTGTAACTGCACTTTCTGCGGCTAAGATCGCCAATTGTAATGGGTTACAATTATAACCGTTATTTATTGTTTTGGAATACAGGGTGGACAAGAGGACTGGGGGAGAGGAATTTGTCGAGCTCCGCTTCGCTCCGGTTTGTGGATAAGAACGCTTCTGGTTCGATCAGACCGTATTGATTTACTAATAAACCAATAGAATCTTGTCTATAATTTTCTTGATTTTTTTAACCACAGATTCAAAGGATTAACACAGATTTTTTTCCCGCATAGCCATGCGGGCCTACAGAGCTGCCGTGAATATATACGTGAGCGGACAGCCGTGCGCTCCGCCTACTGCAGTTAACTGCCAGACTGGGACCGATTACCGCAAGAAAGCGGAATAGGAGCGAAGAGACCAGGGGGAAGGGAGACGTAAGGACATGGAGACAAGGTGATGCGGTTAAATATACCGTTTGATAAACACTGAATAGTTCAGCGTAAATCTGCGCAATCTGTGGTCTCTAATGGAGGTGGAGGTTGAGGCTTTGGGTTTTCATTGTTGCCCACCGGTAAAAGGGAATAACATTGATTGTTTTATTATTGATGTTGAATGTATCTGCCTGATCATGTGTTATAATAACCGATTCAGAAAGATTGAAAAAATTCATGGCTTCCATGGCTCCCTGGATCTCCCTCTCCATATTGTTCTCATCGAGTTGATAGCATACCTGAATAATATCTTTGACTTTTCCATTGGTATAAACTACAAAATCACACTCCTTCCCCTCATTAAAATAGTAAATATCTGACGTAAATCTTCGCAATTGCATATAAACCATATTTTCAAGCAATCGACCAGTATCCCCGGTAAAAGATACTGAATTGGTGGTGATAAATCCGTTATCAATGCAATAAACCTTCTTTGGATTGACTGTTTGTACTTTATGCGAATAACTGAATTTAGAAACAAAGAAAAACATATATGCATCTGCAAAAAAGGATAAGTATTCCATAATGCTTGAAGAAGATGCTATCCCAAACATTTTTCTTAAGCTATTTCCAGACACTGGTTTACCAATATTTGACACCAACCACACCCCAAGTTGCTTTATCAGCAAACTGTTTTTTATACTGTATCGTAATACAATGTCTCTGGTTATAATGTCATTAAAGCATTGCATCAGGATTTCCTGTTGCACGGTTTTTACATACTCAGGGAAACCACCCGATTCCATATACTCTTTCGAAGTCGCAGAATCCGCTTGAAGTTTTTTATAAGCCAAAAATTCACTATAGGAAAATGGAAATAATTCCCTGGATATATGACGGCCCGTAAGTTTTGACCCAAGCTCCCTGCTAAGCATTGATGAATTGGAACCTGTAATAAAAACCCTGTCAGATTCATCCAAGCGAAATCGCACAAAACTTTCCCATTTGGATACTACCTGTACTTCATCCAAAAAGTACACATCGATGTTGCGTTGCCGGGCTATTTCATGAAGCCGGTTAAAGTCTCCCAGATCAAAACCCGACAAACGAGGGTCTTCAAAATTAAGATAGATGGAATCACTTTCAACCGAGCGGTTTATTTGTTGCAAAAGTGTGCTCTTACCACATCTTCTTATACCGGATATGATAAATGCATGTGATTGCAATTTTTCATACCCCGAAATATTTCTCGTTAAACCCAAATCCCGCCCTTTG
>JBEPXC010000400.1:0-3003 GCA_041642035.1 Sphingobacteriia bacterium | reverse complement strand
AATTGTATTTATTTTATTTTTAACTTGCAGTTGAAATTTATGGTATTTTATCGAAAGAAGGTCTAATTATATTTGTATGATATCATTTTTACTCAAAGCAGCAGATTTCTTTACAGCGAACCTCTTTTTATCAGAAAACAGCCTGAAAGCGCCCGGCTGCAGGAGGAAGTCTATGCATTGTTATTCCTTTTTGCCCCTTCTGAGCTCGGCTTCCATTCTCCCTCTTTTTAATTCCTCCCCCATAACCCTCTTCATAGGCTTTTTGGTTGTTGTGATCTTTACCCTTAGTATTTTGTGGTTTTCTGAAAAGCGAAAAAAGAGAAGGTATTACATCATGTTGGAAACCAAGCGCAAGGAAATGCTCAGAACCTCACAATTACTTAAGATAAGTGAGGAGCGGTATTACCAATTGATACACAACATCAATGAGGGCCTGGTCATTACAGATCTGAACAACATGATCAGGTTTGCCAACAACAGTGCCTGCAATATCTTACAGATTGCCCCCGAAAACCTGATCAACAAATCACTGAAAAGCCTCATTTTTGGGGGAGCGGAAGTACTGAAACATCCCTCTGGAAAAGATAAGTCTTTGCCTGCACCCCATTGCGAAGAGGTGCAAATAGTCACAGGAGGTAACAAGATCATCTGGGTGCGGCTAAGCATCAGTTATCCTTTATCTGGCAGCCCCGGCAATCAGCAGGGCGCCGTGATTGTGCTTACTGACATCAATAAGAGAAAAGAAGCCGAACAGGAACGCAATTCCCTGACTGCTGACCTCAATCAGAAGATCAGGCAGCTGCATTGTTTATTTGACATCCTGGACATTACCGGAGCTCCCGGAATTACTTTTGATGGGATTTTCAACCGATGTCTGGAAGTTATTCCTAATGGATTGAAATATTCACATGATGTGTGCATTGAAATTTCTTTTGAAGAGAAGAGATATGCTTCAGCAAATTATGCTGAAACACCTTGGAATATGACCGTACCCATAAGAGTTCAGAAGAAAAAACTTGGCCAGATAAAGATTGGATATATTAAAGAAAGGCCGAAAATTAAAAAAGATCCTTTCCATATCAATGAAAAGATCCTGTTGAAAAATATTGCAGAGAAGCTAGGTCAAATTATCGAATCACGACATGTACAGCAAAAAAATTATGCCTCAGAATATGGAAAATCAAACATCAATAAATGAAGAATTTATTCTTAGAATTCATTCATTGCCCGTACTCAATTTAAACACTTTCGATAATCTGAAGAAGCAAACTCAAAGCCAACCGGATCTTCTGAAGGAAATCTTTGATTCTTTCTTTGAAGATGTCACTGAGATGATGGCAGGCCTGAGGCAATCAGTAGAAAGCAAAGACTTCGAAAATTACACCGCTACCTTACATACCTTGAAGGGTTTATCCGGAACGATCGGAGCCACCCGTCTTTTCGAGATTACCAACTACCTGTACACCCAGGCCCGCATGAATGACTTCTCCTCCGCTGTCAGTGGCTTGCCATTAATCCACCAAAGCATCCTTGAACTGAAGGATGAACTGGATGGAAAAATATAGGACTCAGGGGCAACCCTCAACAGCAGGGAATTTTTTCTGCCCTAGCTATAAACATCGACAATTTTACCGCTGGAATACTTACCGGCCTTTAGGTTCTCCTTAATTTTGGAGAAGGCTTCCAGGGTGTATTGAACGTCGTCCAGGGTATGTACTGCAGTGGGGATAAGGCGTATGATGATAATCCCTTTAGGCACCACAGGATATCCCACCACCGAGCAGAAAATATTGTAGTTCTCTCTGAGGTCATAGGCCAGGTTGGTTCCTTCGCTGGTTTCGCCTGAAAGAAACACTGGGGTTACCGGCGATTGGGTGTTTCCAATGTCAAAGCCTCTTTCTTTCAAGCCGTTTTGCAGTGCCTTGGCAATGGTCCATAGCTGGTCGCGCATCTCAGGATGATTTCTGATGAGTTCCAGACGCTTGAGGGCTCCTTCCACCAAAGGCATGGGTAAGGATTTGGCGAAAATCTGACTCCGCATATTGTAGGCAAGATAATAAACCACTTCTTTGGAAGCAGCCACAAAAGCACCAATAGAGGCCATGGCCTTGGCAAAGGTGCCAAAATAGATATCCACACCATCCTGCACGCCAAGGTGTTCGCCCACCCCAGCTCCGGTCAATCCCATGGTGCCAAACCCATGGGCGTCATCTACCAGCAGCCTGAACTGAAATTCTTCCTTCAAGGCAACAATCTCGTCCAGTTTACCCAGATCACCCGACATGCCGAAAACCCCTTCGGTAATCACCAGGATTCCACCACCTGTTTCTTTGCACATCTTGGTGGCACGTTCCAGTTGCTTGCGCAGATTGACAATATTGTTATGCGGGTATACAAACCGTTTCCCCATATGCAGGCGCACCCCGTCGATAATACAGGCATGCGACTCCGAATCATAGACGATAACATCCTTGCGGTTGACCAGGGTGTCGATGATAGATACCATCCCCTGATATCCGTAATTAAGCAGATAAGAAGCTTCTTTACCAACAAATGCTGCCAGCTCCCGTTCCAGTTGTTCATGCTTGTCACTCTGGCCTGACATCATGCGGGCACCCATCGGAAGAGCCAATCCATACTCTTTGGCAGATTCGGCATCTACTTTTCTTACCTCAGGATGGTTGGCCAATCCAAGATAGTTATTTAAGCTCCACACCAATTTCTCCTTCCCGCGAAATTTCATCCGGCTGGAGATCTCTCCTTCTAATTTTGGAAAGGCAAAATAACCATGAATCTGGTCAGCATATTGACCCAGTGGTCCCATGTTGGTTGTTTTATCAAAAATATCCACAGTATATTATATTTAAGTTAGTCTTAAGGGAATGCAAAACTATAACTTTATTGCTGTATGTGCAAATATTTGTAGGGTAGCGCAGGATTTTAGCAATAATAATTGTTTCCGTTTGACAGAAATTTACTGACTTAGATCCTGAAAGAAAACCG
>JBEPXC010000399.1:0-3004 GCA_041642035.1 Sphingobacteriia bacterium | reverse complement strand
TCCTTCCCTAAGGATTTGGAGCTTCTCATCTGATTGAAATTTTCTCTTACTTTTACTCATGATTTTCTAATTTACTGTACTAAATTAATAACTTAATTTTTGTCCAGCGAATTAGGGGGTTAGAACACTTGCTAACCTGATTTTCCATTGAATAATAGTCCAACAAGGACTGATCATCGGATTTATCTAAAAGCAATCTTTTATAAGAACCTCCATGGCGATAAGGCAAATTAAACGAAATAACAGGATACATTAATATGGAAACTGCATGTTTCAACTCATCGGGTTTTACCCCTGGAGCAATAATATCGCTAGTAAGATTCGTTAATGATGCGGCCAAATGCCCTCCGGCAGAGCCACCCATTACCGCTATTTTGTTTGCATCAAATTGCCAATTGTTTGCATTCTGATGTAAAATTGCAAGTGCCTTTTGTGCATCACATAAGGGGACTAATTCAGGAGAATCTACAATGCGAGGATCGGGAAGCCTGTATTTAAGTATTGCTACCACGTCAAAACCCATCCCTAGAAATTGTTTAGCAAAGCTCTCACCATTGTCTTCAGTTATACTCACTATGGCGTAGCCACCTCCAGGGCAATAGAGAAGTGCGGGTCCTCCCCTTTGCTGAATTTCAGTTTTACGAAACATATACAAGACAGGGTTAGAAATCTGACTGATGCGACGACCCGTGGAATCAACTGTTTCACTTAGGGTAATAACATCTATATTAAAGGGGATATTATCTCCTTCCCACAGTTCAATTACTTCTTTGGTATAGTTTTGAGAAAATGAAGCGGGACAGAAAGACAGAAGTCCAAGAATTACCATGACGATTAATTTGCCTTGCGCGAATTTAGGATTAACATTTTTCATATATAATAACATTTACACTGCAAATAAAGCAGTTGTTTTTCAATTTAATTTACTGTAAAATAACAATTTCAAAGAGTCACTAATTCACATAAATCCGTAAGCCAGATTACCGGATGTCATTTGGTTAAGGAAAATTATGTTTTTGTTTTCCTTAAAATATAATCAATGAAGTGTCTTTCTGTAACTTACAATCCGTTCTTCCAACTGGGGGAGAAAACCGGCCACTGCGGGGTCGTTGATGACATTGATCTCTTCGCGGTTGTTCTGGCGGTGATCGTAAAGTTCTCTGTCGAGCAACGAATCGGCTGCCAGGTGAAACCATTCTGTATAACGAAATTCGTCTGTTCTTACTGAGTAACCCAGAATCACTTCTTCTTCATCGGTGCGATCTCCGTGGTAAGATGGCCAGACACTGTAGGCAGCATCTTTAACTGAATTAGCAGGGTTTTGCAGGACTGGCACCAGGCTGGTTCCCTGCAAATGAGCAGGAGGCTGTAAACCTGCATATTCAGCCAATGTAGGATAGATATCCAGCGCTTCAGCAAAGGAGCTTGTTTTCTGGTTACGCTTAACCCTCGGACCCGAAATGATCATGGGTATGCGTGTGTCAAGTTCAAAGTTGGTATGTTTGCACCACATGGCATGGTCGCCCAGCTTCCAGCCATGGTCGCCCACCAGAACCACAAGGGTATTATCTTTCAGGCCATTTTCTTCGAGGGCATCCATAACCAATCCCAACTGTGCATCCATATAAGATACGCAGGCATAATATCCATGAATAAGCATCCGCGCCATATCATCGGGGATAGGATCGTTGCCCACAGGAGTATTGGTGTAGTTTCGCAGTTCACCAAAATTATGCAGGCCATACTGTGAACCATGCGCAGGATAGTCGGGCTGACTGGTCAGGCTGATGGCATCGTGATCGTACATATCCCAGTATTTGCGGGGTGCATTAAAAGGTAAGTGCGGTTTATAGAATCCCACCCCCAGGAAAAACGGGGTATCAGAATCTTTGAGTTTTTCAAGTTGTTCAACAGCCCAGCGTGCGTAATATCCATCAGCATATTCGTGATCTTCTATATCAGCAATTTCCCAGGCCGGGCCTCTGCCGTTTTCATCCAGCTGTGCAATGGCTTCCGGGGTGATGTACCCCCTGCCTGGCAGTTTCTCACTGGCATCAGAAGGGAGCCAGTTTTCGCCAAACTGTTCCACATGGTCTTCTCTGTGGTGATAGATCTTTCCTTTTGCCATCACATCGTAACCATTATTCTCAAAGAACCGGTTCAGCGTTTCTACTCCGGGTGTAAGTTCTTCAACCGAAAGGCAGCTGTAAATTCGTTGTTCACTGGCTCGATAACCTGTGAGCAAACTTGCGCGCGAAGCCATACAAATGGCCTGCTGCACGTAAGCCCTCTCGAACAGGACCCCTTCACTGGCCAGCTTATCAATATTGGGCGAGATGATCTGCTGGTTCCCATAGCAATTTAGATCTGGACGTAAATCATCTACCATGAGAAACAGCACATTGGGTGGTTTCTCTTCCTCCCTGGTAGTATTGTCGCAGGAAGTAAAAACGGCTGAAAATGCTACAGGAAGTATGCCTGTCAAAAAGATGGTTTTTGTGTTCATGTTTTTTATATTGAGGTTGAGCCACTCCGAAAAGTCGTTTTCGGTATATTCGTGACAATCATTTGTTTCTAATTTTTTTGAGTATTTGTCATACGCATTCGTGTAAATCTGTGTAATTGACTTTGTCGAGCTTCGCTTCGCTCCGGTTCGTGGACTCTGGACTTCTTAGAGTGGACTCAAGTTTTGAATCACAGAGTTATTCTTGTTTAAAATTACCTATCTGATGTTTCTATTAATAAAGGTAAACCCAACTCATCTTCCATTTTATCAGGAAGTTGATAAACATTTCCGTCGATATTGCAAAAATAAAGTCTTGATTTCGATTTTTCCCTGCCATGACCGTCAGCCCAGAAGGCATAGAAACCGGGATGTACATTTATCGGACGGCGCATATAGGAATGGTTAAATTCGCTGTTTTGGGTAATCTGCTGTTTCCTTTTCCATGTTTTCCCTTTGTTTCGCGATTCCCATATCACAACTTCGCCCCCGGTATTAAAG
>JBEPXC010000398.1:0-3006 GCA_041642035.1 Sphingobacteriia bacterium | reverse complement strand
AGGTGTAATATCGGCAGCAGGTCTAGGGTTGGTTCATCGCAATACGGCCTTAAGTTATCTGGATGCCAACATTGAAGGACTCAAAAAAGAGATTCGAAAGGCAAAAGAAAAGACCAAAGGAGTCATTGGCGTGAATGTGATGATGGCCATGACCAACTTTGCTGATCTGGTAAGTACTTCCATTTCAGAAAAGGCAGATGTGATATTTGCCGGCGCGGGTTTACCTCTTGATTTGCCCAAATTCCTTACCAAAGATAGTGTTACCAAACTGGTACCCATAGTATCCTCGGGAAGAGCAGCTAAAATTATCTGCGACAAATGGAAAAATCTTTTTGATTATCTGCCCGATGCCATCGTGGTGGAGGGTCCCAAGGCAGGCGGACATCTGGGCTTCAAAAGAGATCAGCTTAATGACAACACCCATAGCCTGGAAGAGTTGATTCCTCAGGTGGTAGATGTTGCACGTTTTTACGAAGACAAATACAACCGCGAGATACCTGTTATTGCAGCTGGTGGCATTTATACCGGAAGAGATATCTACAACATCATGCAAAAAGGTGCAAGCGGAGTACAAATGGGAACGCGCTTTGTTACTTCGGAAGAGTGTGATGCTTCTGCAGCATTCAAGCAGACTTATATTAATGCCACCCAGGATGATATAGAGATTATACAAAGTCCGGTGGGTATGCCAGGAAGAGCGGTAAAAAACAGTTTTATCGACAAAGTGCGCGACGGCTTAAAAACACCCATCAAGTGCCCGTTTCACTGCATCAGAACCTGCGACATCTCCAGCAGTCCCTATTGCATCATCTCGGCTTTATACAATGCCTATAAAGGCAATATGAAAAGCGGATATGCCTTTGCGGGCAGCAATGCTTACCTGGCTACCAAGATCAGTACGGTAAAAGACATCTTCAACGAACTAAAGGAAGAATTGCAAAATGCCATAAATGGTGAAAGTCAGGAGGCAAAGGCACAATAGTTTGGCGTTTAGCGTTTAAGATTTAGTTTAGGGAATTTAGTAAAACCTGCTAAGAACTTACCGGTAGTTGATGCGTCAGCTCCCGGTTTTTTTGATGGGTTTGGCGTTTGGGGAAAATGTTTCTATCGCCCTGATAACAAGAGCGCAATAAATTAGCCGGGAAATTTAATTAATATTGATATATGATCAAGGGAGAAAAAGTAATTCTCCAGGATTAAATCTCACTAAAAAAGATCCAATACTATGAAAATGAAGCATCTTATTATCGCAATGATCTCAATAAGCCTGCTTGCAGCTTGTGAAAAAGAAGGTGGAGATGGGAATGCAACCCTGATAAGCAGAAATAATGATGATGAGAGTCACAAACAGGGACAAGACTGCATGAATTGCCACGTGCAGGG
This sequence comes from Sphingobacteriia bacterium, assembly GCA_041642035.1. Taxonomy (GTDB): domain Bacteria; phylum Bacteroidota; class Bacteroidia; order Bacteroidales; family UBA7960; genus SKVR01. The sequence continues at coordinate 1,623 of JBEPXC010000398.1, read as the reverse complement.
GGGCAACGGCGATGGATGGTTTCAGCTTGCCGGAAGCGTTTACGACCATACGCTTACCAACGCATACCCCAATGGCAGCGTGAAGCTTACCACCGAATCAAATGGTTCAGGCACAACAGTAAAAACCATAGAAACCGACAGCAAGGGTAATTTTTATACCACCGAAACTATTGATTTCGGGATTGGTTTGTATGTAGGTGTTTATGGCACAAACGGTGAACAAAAATTCATGTTGTCTAAAATAACATCAGGGGCCTGCAATAGTTGTCACGGTATTACAGCCGATATGATTTGGTTAGAATAATAAAACCGGCAAAGTTAAAAGCGGATAAGCAGATATTTTTAATCTTTTTGAGCCCGTAATCGAATAATTCAGCCACCCATCCCTCCTATTCCTAAAAATCTGAGCCCTAAATCCAAAAAATCAAAAGAACCCCGGCTCATAAATAATTAGAAAAATCAAGAAAGCATTTGTTTGTTAGTAAATACTAACTAACTTTGCACTATAATTATTATAACATGCAAACAGACAGACAAGCACAAATCTTGGAAACATCAATGGAACTCATTGCCCATAAGGGAATTCAGGGTTTTACCATAAAAAACCTATCCCAGGCCATTGGCATTTCAGAGCCAGCTATTTATCGTCATTTCGATAGCAAAACAGACATCTTAATTGCCCTTTTGGATAATTTTAAAGAAATGGTTGGAATGATGTCATCCTTATTTACCCATTCTGATACCACTGCAATGGGAAAAATAGAGTTTATGTTCTCTAAGATGTTAGAGATATTTGCAGAACAGCCCGCAATTATATCCGTGATATTTTCGGAGGAGATTTTCAAAAACGAGATTATCCTCAAGAACAAAATATTAGAAATACAGAACCTTCATCAAGTAAACATTGAAAATATCATTGAGAAAGGGCAAAAGGATAAAAATATCCGTAATGATATAGACAAAAGTACTTTGGCGCTAATGTTTATGGGAGCCTTTCGTTTATTGGTGAAACGTTGGGACATGAACAGCCATGAGACTAATTTAAAAACAGAGGGCGAAAAACTTATAAAATCATTCAAGTTGTTTATTTAAAAACTCAAACCATGAAAATAATAAAAGTATCACAGACCAATAGTAAAGAAACACCCCATAAAATTGATGCACGTGAATTGTATAATAAAGATAGCGCTCAGGCTGTCCATATACAGTTGAAACCAGGTGAAAGCTTAAAGCCACATAAAACCCCGGTAGATGTTTTTTTCTATGTTTTGGAAGGAAGCCCTGACATTTATATTGGCGAAGAAAAACAAACGGTTACAAAGGATAGTTTGGTTGAAAGTCCGAAAGACATTACCCATTATTTTGCCAATAACACCAATACCATAGTTAGGGTCCTGGTAGTAAAAGCGCCTAAACCCACTGAACAAACAAAATTATTGTAAATCATTTATGCGATAGTGGCTATCGCATATTTTTTCAGCCTTAACGTTAGTTAATATTAACTATATAAGCCTAACAATGGAAAATATACTTAACAAACTCCTACATTACAAATGGTTATCAATGATAGTCATTGTGGTAATTACGGCATTTTTCATTCTAGAGATGAAAGAGAATACAACA
>JBEPXC010000397.1:0-3010 GCA_041642035.1 Sphingobacteriia bacterium | reverse complement strand
TCCGGCCCCGTCACGGGTTGCTTATGCAGGAATTTATTGCAGCTTTGTGCGGCCAGTCGTCCCTGTGCGATAGCTTCAATAAGTGTTGCGGGTCCTGTAACGCCATCACCACAAGCGAATACATTCTCGATAGAAGTTTGAAGCGTTTTGGCATCGGTATGGATATCACCCCATTTATTAAGTACCAATTGCTGATCAGCCCCATTGTTTATATCGTCTATAAAGTTGACATTGGTTTTCTGACCTATGGCAGCCAGGATATAATCCAACTCCATGTCAAACTCAGAACCCTCGATTTTCACAGGTCTTCTGCGACCGGAAGCATCGGGCTCTCCCAGCTCCATTTTGAAACAGGTGAGAGATTTAAGCTGTCCGTTTTCATCTTTGTTAACCCGGGCAGGAGCCGTAAGAAAGGCATATTTTATCCCTTCGAGTTTTGATTCATGTATTTCAATAGGGTTGGCAGGCATTTCCTTCTCGGTGCGACGATACAGCACTGTAACGTCGGTTGAACCGCATCGCATGGCAGTACGGCAACAGTCCATGGCTGTGTTGCCCCCGCCGATTACTGCAACTTTTTTACCGCTAAAGTCGTATTTCTGCCCGGTCATTTCCATATTGCGCAGAAAATCGATTCCCGAGAATATATTAAGGGCATCATCATTTTCGCAACCTATGCTTGTACCATTTTGCGAACCAATGCCAAGAATGATGGCATCGAATTTCTCCCTAAGCGATTTGTAGGAAAGATTATCTCCGAGTTTTTGATTGTAGTGTATTTTAACACCCAATGCAGTGATGCCCTCTACCTCCTTATCAATGATATCATTAGGCAGCCTGTATGGAGGTATACCGTAACGCAGCATACCGCCAGGATGTGGGCTGGCTTCAAATATCTCTACTGTGTGCCCTTGGCAGGCCAGAAAATAAGCGGCTGATAATCCTCCGGGACCGGCTCCTATCACAGCAATACTCTTACCGGTCTGTGGTTTTATCTGGGGTAGATACCGATCGGCCGACTCCAGGTCGATATCAGCTGTATATCTTTTGAGGTAATCGATACCCACACCGGAGCCTTCTACCAGATTGCGCCGGCAAGCTACTTCGCAGGGACGTACACATACGCGCCCACAGATGGCAGGCAGGGGATTGGTCTGCTTAATCAATCCGGTAGCCTCACGGTGTTTCCCCTGGTTAATCAGCGCTATATACCCCTGCACATCAACCCCGGCCGGGCAGGTTTGCCTGCAAGGGGCTACACAATCGGCGTAGTGATTGCTAACCATGAGTTCAAGAGCAAATTTGCGCGATTTCTTAACCCGTTCATTCTCTGTTTGAATGCGCATACCTTCAGCAAGGCGGGTGGAACAGGCCGGTTGCAGGCCTCTCATGCCTTCTACTTCAACCACGCAAAGATAACACGATGAATAGGGCTCCAGCCTCGGATCATGGCAAAGGGTGGGAATTTCTATGCTCAAACGGCGCGAGAGTTCAAGAATGGATTCGCCCGGGATACCCTGGACAATTTTTCCGTTGATGATGATATTTAATTTGCTCATTATGTTTGTGTTGTATGCCTGGGGTGGCAGGTTTGATAATCAGGACAACTTTATGGCTTTAAATTTACACTTGGTGAAACAAACACCACACTGAATACAAACATCCTGCAGTATGTGATGAATTTCTTTTTTATCTCCTTCGATGGCATTTACCGGACAGCCTTTGCTGCAAGCCATACAACCGGTACAATTTTGAGGAATAACCTCATAAACGAGAAGTTTCTTGCAACTTAGGGCAGGGCATTTCTTATCGCGTATATGAGCCAGGTATTCATCGCGGAAATATTTCAGTGTAGTAAGCACAGGATTAGGAGCAGTTTGTCCCAGACCACAAAGAGAGCTGTCCTTGATGGTATATGCCAGCTCTTCAAGCTTTTCAATATCACCTTCTCGGCCTTCGCCCTGGGTGATGCGGGTTAAAATTTCAAGCATTCTCTTGGTGCCAATGCGACAGAAGGTACATTTTCCACACGACTCTTTTTGGGTAAAATCCAGAAAAAACCTGGCCACATCAACCACACATGTGGTTTCATCCATTACTACCATCCCACCCGATCCCATGATGGCCCCCGTGGCGTTTACGCTGTCGTAATCTACCCTGGTATGTGAGAGATGCTCCGGGATACAACCTCCTGAGGGTCCGCCCAACTGTACTGCTTTAAATTTTTTATCATCGGTAATTCCACCGCCCAATTTGTAGATAATGTCTTTAATAGTAATCCCCATGGGTACTTCTACCAGACCACCATGCTTTATTTTTCCGGTAAGGGCAAAAACCTTGGTTCCTTTACTTTTCTCTGTTCCGTATTTGGCGTATTCTTCTGCGCCGTGTAAAACAATCCAGGATATATTGGCCAGGGTCTCAACATTGTTGATATTGGTGGGGCTTTTCCATAAGCCACTCTCGGCAGGGAATGGGGGTCTGCGCCGAGGCATACCACGTTCGCCTTCAATGGAGGCAATAAGAGCGGTTTCCTCTCCACAAACAAATGCTCCGGCACCCTCTTTGATCTGAAGGTCGAAATCAAAATTGGGCATACCGAAAATACGTTTACCCAGGTAACCCTTTTCACGGGCCTGCTTTATGGCAATATTGAGTCGTTTTATGGCCAGGGGATATTCTGCCCGGCAATAGACATATCCTTCGCTGGCACCAATGGAATAGGCACAGATCATCATACCTTCAATGACACTGTGAGGGTCGCCTTCCAGTATGGAGCGGTCCATAAAAGCACCCGGATCGCCTTCATCGGCATTGCAGATAACATATTTTTTACTGGCCTGATTATTTCGGGCGAATTTCCACTTCATTCCCGCCGGAAAACCTCCTCCTCCCCGACCCCGTATACCACTCTCTAGAACAGTCTGAATGACCTTATCGGGCGAGATATTACCATTTGAAATCTTTCGCATGGCTTCATAACCCTCGCGTGATTCATAGTCCTGAAGAT
>JBEPXC010000396.1:0-3055 GCA_041642035.1 Sphingobacteriia bacterium | reverse complement strand
ACTACCCATCAGAAATAACAAGCCCAAAGAATCAATGTTGCTTTTTAATGTTATTTTAACTGTATTAGTCTCAAATTACGACATGATGTTAATTTTTATCACGTTGACTAAGATGGGTGGAATGTTGTACCGGTTGGTTCAATGATTGTTGCGTCCGTTGGTTGTTCTGCCAATTGTTATGCAGACTCACAGAGAGACACAGCTGTATGTAGAGAGGCACGGTCGTGCCTCTCCAGCTGATTATATCAAATCGTTGAGTTCTTCGATGGAAAGCGATTTAAGGGGATTATTGTCGTTGATGAACAGGCCTGCCAGGTCGGATTTCTTTTGCTGCAGTTTGAGTATCTTTTCTTCTACAGTGTTTCGGGTAATAAACTTATACACAAAAACATTCTTGTCCTGTCCGATGCGGTGCGCACGGTTGATGGCCTGCTTTTCGATGGCGGGATTCCACCATGGGTCGAGCATAAATACATAGTCGGCCTGAGTAAGGTTTAGCCCCAATCCTCCGGCCCTGAGCGATATGAGGAACAGGCGGTTGAGTTCATCATCCTGAAAACCCTCTACCACCTGCTGACGGTTTTTCTCGGCAATCTTGCCGGTAAGGAGACTGTAGGGCAGGTTCTGTTGCTGAAATTCACCGGCAAATAAGTTCAAATACTTAACAAACTGTGAGAATATCAGCACTTTATGATTTTCAGACATCAGATTGTCTATGCTGCGTTGTACCTCGATAAACTTGCCCGAATCGTGCGCATAGTCTTTATCAATGATGGCAGGATGATTGGCAATAAGGCGCAGTTTGGTGAGTCCGCTGAGAATAAAAAATCGTGCTTTATCGGGTCCCTTTTCGTGCAGGCTCTGTACAATAGCATTGCGAATCTCGGATTTCTTTGTCTCATAGTACGATTCCTGCTCGGGCGTCATTTCGCAGTAATGGATTTTTTCGAGCATGGGGGGTAGCTCTTTAGCCACCTGGCCCTTGGTACGACGTAAAATAAAGGGTTCTATCAGCTTCTGCAGTTTATCAGAAACGATCTCATCGTTTTTCTTTTCGATGGGCGTAACGAATTCATTTTTAAAGAAATTAAGGCTGCCCAGCATACCGGGATTGATAAAGGAAAATTGCGACCATAAGTCAGTAAGCGAATTTTCGATGGGTGTACCCGTAAGGGCAAGCCTGTGTTCGGCATGCAGTTTCCGTATGGCGGAGAAGATGCGCGAGGAAGCATTTTTAATGATCTGACTTTCGTCGAGAATAATGTAACGAAACAGATACTTTTCGAGCATGTCAATATCGTTGCGAATGGTTCCGTAAGTAGTCAGTACCAGATCATAATCGTTGAAGGATTCGGCTTTAGTGGGGCGGTTAGACCCCGTATGCTGAAAAACACGCAGTTGAGGGGCAAAACGATTGGCTTCCTGGATCCAGTTGTGTACCAGTGAAAGGGGCATTACAATCAGCGAGCAGTTGCTCCCCTGAGTGGAAGTGTTGTCGAAAGAATTTTCCTTGTCGAGTAATATCTTCAATTGGCTGGCAGTCATCTTTGTGTTGGATGCAGCATGTGCGGTAACATTATCCTCTTCAAGATGGGCATGAACAAGAATGGTAAGAGCCTGCAGGGTCTTTCCCAAACCCATATCGTCGGCCAGACAACCTCCCATATTGTTTTTCTTAAGAAACATCATCCAGTTAAATCCTTCCTGCTGGTAGCTGCGCAGAGTGGCATTTAAGCGCGAAGGTATGCTATGGGTTTCTTCAATGCTTCCCTTGTGAAATCCGGGAATGCTTAAGCCCAATTCCTGAACCTCTTTGAGCAATGAAAAGTGGAACTTCTTTAGCTGAAGGTTTTTGCCTTTCTTGTGACTGAATTTCAGGATGTCCTGGTAGCGGCTCATCCATTGGGCAGGAATCAGCGCAATGGCTCCTCCGGGAAGCGTATACTCACGATTTCCGGCAAGAATGTTGTCGGCCAGGTAAGCAAAGGGCACTTCTACTTCTCCAAACTTTACCGTACCGTATAAATCGAACCAATCGTTCTTTTCTTCGGTTTTCAGACTTAAGGAATACATGCCCGAATGATAGGTTTTATTGAAAATATGCCGTTCACAAACAATGTCTTTTGAGCTCAGCAGATCATGGTGATCATTAAACCAGTCAACCGTACTTATTATTTGTTTATCAATGCTATATGCAGAGTTATTTAAAGCAATGTTTGATGCAGAGAACAAAGAGAAATAAGGTCCGTCGACTTTATTCAACGCAAGGGACTTCAACAGCGCTACGATACTGTTTTCAAAGGCGGTGTTTCTAACAACCTTCTCAAACCCTATGTCGTCGTTCTTTTCGAAGAAGCGGATCTTTTCCTTTAAGGGGTCATCCTGTCTGAAAAGGGTACCATCGGCATATTTAAAATAAAGCCCCAAAACTACGCCGCCTTGCCAATGTTCCTCCATGCGTAACAAGGCCTGAGGTTCGGCATCAATTAATGCAACATCAAACCCATAAGCCTTAAAGGGATGATGAAGGATGCTCTTTTGCACAAATTTTAAATAGAACTGCTTCTCAGCACTTTTGGGTACCACAAGGAACTCCTTTTCGAAAAAGGGGAGCAGTTTTTTCCCATCCCATTCGGCTTCAAAGCGCATCAGTCTGTTGCCCAGCAGCAACAGACAAGGCAGATGTGTGAGAAGAATGGCGTCTTTTTGATATAGCGATATATCCTTACCGGCTTGCCGTACTTCGAGATGGTAATGGGTTTGATCGGGCAGGCGCTCGAAATGAAAACATGTTTCGGCCAGCTCTGAATGCAATACCAAAGGACTTTCCTGTATCCGCTCAGATGCTTCCCCTTTAAAATAAAGAGGTATGGACTTCTCGACCAGATAATCCACGCAGGTATAAATGGTTTTTTCTATAAAAGGTCGGATGTGTTTGGCTATATACTCATCTTCGAGGCCTTCATAAAACTTATTGATTTTGGGAAAAGTAGGATTGAAACGTTTGTGGAGATTCTCGTCGGCCACTTTATGCAGTATTTCCATCACGTGCACA
>JBEPXC010000395.1:0-3094 GCA_041642035.1 Sphingobacteriia bacterium | reverse complement strand
TCTTGATGAACTGGAAGAACTGGGTCAGGATGTCATCAAGGGCAACATCGTTTTTTTCAATCGCCCGGTTAATCAGGATCATTACAATACCTTCCAGGGGTACTCAGGAGCGGTAGATCAGCGTTCGCGTGGCCCGGTCATGGCAGCAGATTACGGTGCGGTGGCAGCCATCGTACGGTCGGTAACCACCGCCGATCACGACTTCCCGCATACGGGCGGCACACGCTATCGTGAGGATGGAAAAAACATTCCTGCCCTGGCCATTAGTCCCAAAGGTGCAGAATTACTGAGCAACTGGTTGTCTGTCGATCCTAATCTGAAGCTTTTTGTCAGGAATACTTCCTATATGTTGCCCCCCGCGGTATCCTATAATGTTATCGGAGAGATCAGGGGAAGTGAATATCCCGATCAGATCATCACCGTTGGCGGACACCTGGATGCATGGGACAACAGCCAGGGCGCGCACGACGACGGGGGTGGCTGCATGCAAAGCATCGATGTGTTGCGGATTTTTAAAGAGCTGGGCATCCAACCCAAAAGAACCATCCGGGCCGTGATGTTTATGGATGAAGAGATTGATCAGAGTGGTGGCAGGAAATATGCCGAAGAGGCCAACAGGCTATCGGAAAAGCATTATTTCGCCATCGAATCCGACCGGGGCGTTTTCACGCCAAGGGGCTTCTCTATCGATGCTGCCTACGAACAGCTCCTTGCCCTGCAATCATTGCAGATCTTTCTTACGCCTTATGGCATCCATGAGTTTTATAAAGGAGGCAGCGGCGTAGATATAAGGCCGCTCAAAGACTATTACGACATGGCACAGGCGGGATTGTTGACCGATTATCAACGCTATTTCGACCTGCATCATTCAGCCAACGATACCTTCGACCAGGTAAACCGCCGCGAAATGAACCTGGGCACCGCTGCCATGGCCGCGCTCATTTTCCTTATTGACGAGTTGGATGTGCTGGGGGAGTAAAATTTCAGGTTGACGATTTTCCTTTGTTGCCATCATCAGGAAACATATCCCTATTACATTTTTAAAAGCTATACCTTGTCCATCCCAAGTCCATATTTAAACCGTATTTAAACCGTAAAATTACGGTTTAAATACGGTTTAAATATGGACTTGGTCAGATGTTGATTCGGAGGTGATTATGATTACGTTAACTGATGATCCCCATTTTGCACCCTGGATTGACCTGTAAAGGCAAGACTGAAGCCTCTGCTTTCAAGACGATGGAAAGTCCTGTGGACGTTTCCATGTCTCGATCCTCGCGCTTAGACTTAAACTTCATATTTTCTTCCCTGAGTAGAATAACTTCTTAATAAGCATCTTGTCGGGGCTTCCACCCATTAATATTTCAAAATTGCCCTTTTCGGCTTTCCATTGATTATCTAAACCGACAAACTTCAGGTCATTGTACTTGATGATGAATTCAAGCGTGGTCTTTTGGCCAGGCTGCAGATGTACTTTCTGAAAGGCAATCAGTTTGCGGTCATCGGGGGTGATGGATGCTACCAAATCGCGCAGGTACAGCTGCACTACTTCTTTGCCGTCACGTGTACCAGTATTTTGCACATCAATTTTTATAATGGCCGATTGTCCTGTATGAACTGTATCCAAAGAAAGAGTCGGTTCGCTATAGGTGAAAGAAGTGTAACTAAGTCCATGGCCGAATTCCCATTGCGGATTAAAGCCGTTCATGCCAAAGGTATTATCGAGTTTATCACTGCCTTTGTGCTGATAAGTATGCATGGTGCCCGTGTATCGCGGGTAGGTATAGGGCAGTCGGCCCGAGGGATTTTCCTGACCACTTATGAGGCTTGCCAATGCCCGTCCGCCTTCATGGCCAGGCCAGTATGCGTGAAAGATGGCTGTTGCCAATGGCTCTATATCACGAATGACGCGTGGTCGACCTTGCAGCAGTATTAATACAATGGGTTTGCCGCTTTTATGCAACCGCCTTACCAGCTCAAGCTGATTGGCCGGAAGATCGAGATTGTGCACGTCGGTAAACTTTTCGGATGCAGGCTTTTCGCCCAGAGCCACAAAAATTACATCGGCCTGTGATGCTTTCTCAAGCAGCGATTGCCCGCTATCCACATCATCGTCTTCATAAGCTGTTCCCGGGGTATGAATTACATTCTCCTGTCCATACACCTGTTGCATAGCCTGCAGGAAAGTTGGTTTACCCGGATCATCGTACTGCGGATTATCGCCAGCCCAGGTTCTGCTCCAGGGCCCATTAAGCGCTATGAGTGCATGTGATGCGGGTCCGGTAACCAGAATTTGTACGTTGCTATTTTCAAGAGGAAGAAGCTGATTTTCATTTTTGAGCAAGGTAATGCCTTCCAATGCGGCTTTATAGCTTTCCTGTGCAAAAGTATCTGAGCCAAAGAGGGTGTATCCTTCGGGATTATGATATGCTCTTTGAAAAAGTCCCAGCTTGAACTTTACAAACAAAATCCGCCTGACGGCATCGTCAACACGACTCATGGGTATTTGTCCTTCATTTACCAATTCTACAATGTGCTGTGCAAAACTGGCATCATAAGGCACCATGCTCATATCTACTCCGGCCATTACCGCAAGTTTTGCCGCTTCTTTGCTGTCGTGTGCAACGCGATGTACTGTTGCCAAACGGCCAATGTCTTCCCAATCAGAAATAACAAAGCCTTTTAATCCCAATTCGCCTTTGAGAATTTCAGTAATCAGAACCTTGTCGATATGCCCGGGTACTCCATTAACCGATCCCGAATTCAACATTACGGTAAGAGCACCTTTATCTATGGCCTGACGAAAGGGTTCAAAATAATACTGGCGCAGGTAATGCTCAGGGATATAAGCAGGTGACCTGTCCTTGCCAGTGAAGGGAGTGCCATAGCCCACAAAATGTTTCAGGCAAACGGCAACTTTGGTGGTGTCAGACAAAGAATTCCCCTGCTGTCCTTCAATAAAGGCATTTCCCATCACACTATTCATATAAGTATCTTCGCCGAAAGTTTCAAAGATACGGCCCCACTGAGGTTGCATGCTTACATCCAGGACAGGGGCAAAATTCCATGTTTGGGAAGAAGCGCGCATTTCGTA
>JBEPXC010000394.1:0-3100 GCA_041642035.1 Sphingobacteriia bacterium | reverse complement strand
TAGTAAGGAAAATCATTCCGGTTATAGCTCTTATATTAATGTTTGGCCTGGCCAGCCTTCAGGCACAGATTCTCGAACCCGTAACCTGGAGCTTTTCGCAGGAAAAGGTAGATGCTAATACGTATGATCTTAAATTTACGGCGCAGATAGATCAGGGGTGGTCAATCTATGGCTTAAACATACCCGAAGGAGGACCTATACCCACCAGTTTTGAATTTAAGGATGCGGAAGGATTTGAATTTGTGGGCGATATGCAGGCCCCTGAGCCTAAGGTGAAGTATGATTCGAATTTCGACATGGAATTATCTATGTACAGCGACAGTCAGGTAAGCTTTACACGCAGGGTCAGAGTTGTTGCTTCCCGTACCGTAGCTGTTGGCGGAGAGCTGGTTTTTATGAGCTGCGATGCAACCTCATGTCTGCCACCCGATTATATACCCTTTAGCTTTAATCTGCCAGCTGCAGATGCTACAGCTGCCCAGGCAGCTCCAACTGCAGTGCAGGATGAAAACGCTTCGGGAGAGCAGCAGCAGGATCGGGTTGAAGAGATAAGCGATACCATCGGTCAGGTTAATGAGTCTGATGACAATAGTGGGATATATGTTCCTGAAGCTGCTCCCGAAGGTGGAAGAACTTTTTGGGCGATGTTCATTACTGGCTTATTGGGTGGTTTACTGGCATTACTCACCCCATGCGTATTTCCTATGATCCCACTAACGGTAAGTTTCTTTTTGCGCAATTCCGACAACCGGGCACGTGCGGTGCGCGATGCATTTATCTATGGATTTACCATCATCTTTAGCTATGTGGTATTGGGATTGGCTATTTCAATGATCTTTGGTGCCGATACCCTCAATGCCCTGGCTACCAGTCCCTGGTTTAACATGTTTTTCTTCTTGTTGTTGATATTTTTTGCTGCATCTTTCTTTGGGGCATTCGAGCTTACCATGCCGGCCAGTTGGTCGACCGCCCTCGATAGTAAAGCCGATAAAACAGGAGGTTTATTGGGTGTCGTGCTGATGGGATTTACTTTTGTACTGGTCTCATTTTCGTGTACCGGTCCCATTGTAGGTACCTTATTGGTTGACGCTGCCACAGGTGGCAATATTTTTGGCCCCGCCATAGGGATGCTCGGATTCAGCCTTGCCCTGGCCGTACCCTTTAGTTTGTTTGCCGTTTTCCCCACAGCACTTAAATCATTGCCCAAATCGGGTGGCTGGATGAATGCCGTAAAAGTAGTGCTGGGTTTTGTGGTACTAGCCTTTTCATTGAAATTTCTGGCTACTGCCGACGCGGTTGCTCAATGGGGTATTCTTGACCGGGAAGTGTTTATCGTGCTGTGGATCTCCATCTTCCTTCTGATGGGGTTGTATCTGATTGGGAAACTGAAATTTGCCCATGATAGCGATCTGAAATATATGACTGTACCACGGCTCATGTTGGCCATTGCTACCTTCGCCTTTGTCTTTTATCTGATTCCGGGATTATGGGGAGCCCCTCTAAAGGTGATAAGTTCTTTCCTTCCCTCACCGGCCACACAGGATTTTGACCTCAGCAGAGGCGTGGCTTCTTCAGGTTCGGCCACTACAGCCAACAATACCATTTATGTGGGCGAGAGTGTGCAACAGGCTCCCCATGGACTCCTTACCTTTACCGATTATGAAGAAGGACTTGCTGCAGCAAAGAGTGCCGGTAAGCCTGTGTTTCTCGATTTTACCGGCCTGGGTTGTGCCAACTGTCGTAAGATGGAAGCCAATGTGTGGTCTGATCCGGAGGTATTGAAACGGCTGGCAAATGATTTTGTGAAAATATCCCTTTTCGTAGACGACCGAACCCCATTGCCCGAAGAAGAGCAATTTGTTTCCAAGGCACTGGGTCGCGAACGCACTATCCGTAACGTAGGACAGAAATGGAGTGTCTTTCAGGCACAGCACTATGGCATGAATACCCAACCTTATTATGTAATACTCAACCATGATGAAGAGATGATTGCTCCCCCCCATGGATTCGATACCAGTATTCCCAATTTTATAGAATTTCTGGAAGAAGGGAAAAGCAACTTTAAGAAGTAAATTAAACAGCCAGAATTTCTAAGGCAATTTATCGGGACTTCTGAAACCGGGAGTCCCGTTTTTTTATTTGTAAAAAACTGTTATCAAGGCATCTGTTCTTATTTGCTTCTTGCATTAATTTAATAAATTATTTGTAATGGCTGGATGTTAAGTGTGATATTAAAGATGTTTCACTTTGGAGTCCCTTTCTGAAATTGCCTGAAAATATGTATATTTACCCTTCTGGCAGGTAAAATATGGCCTTTTAATGTTTAAATTTGTATAGTATATGCAAATCTGTTAGTAATGTTATTTCTATCCTCAAATTTTAATACTAAATCAATAGGTACTATGAGCTTCATCTTATTAATGTTCATGATGCTTTCCTGTTCTGCTTGTGAATCAGACGATAAGGAAAATGGTAATTTCTTTACTGCCGAATATGACCTCAATCGTATGGAGGTGTCTGATGGGTTTGAAGAACCGCTGGAAATGGGTCTGGTTGTAAATCCGGATATTGACGAAGCTTCAGGAGTGGTTGTAAGTCGGCAGGACCACCAAATGTTGTGGACACACAACGATAGTGGGGATAGCAATAGAATCTTCCTGATTCGTAATGATGGCAGACATATGGGTACTTTTATGCTTTCAGGTGCAGAGAACCGCGACTGGGAGGATATTGCCATGGGGCCCGGGCCCATTGATGACCTGGATTATATCTACGTGGCTGAGATGGGCGACAACAATGCACAATACCTTATAAAGCATATTTATCGTTTCCCCGAACCTGATTTAACCACTGCCAATGCTTCTGAGCCCGGTGTAATCAATGATGTGGAAAAAATATCCTTTGTCTATCCTAACAACGAAAGAAAGGATGCTGAAGCCCTTATGCTTGATCCCTGGACCAGGGATTTGTATCTCGTTACCAAAAGAGAATATCCCGTTACGGTTTACCGACTGCCTTACCCCCACAGTACAACCGATACACTGGTAGCTGAAAAATATGGCACTTTGCCCTTCCCTTATGTAACCGCCGGCGATATTTC
>JBEPXC010000393.1:0-3105 GCA_041642035.1 Sphingobacteriia bacterium | reverse complement strand
GCATAGGATTAGAAATAAATAACCATCTAAACAGGATTGGAATGCTTTTGTTTGAAACTTTACTTTAACCCCAATAAAGAAATAAAAATGATGTCTTAGAAAAAACCATAAATAGCGGCAGCTTACTCTGCAACCATGAACAAAGTAAATAACTAGAAGGTTAAGGTTTTACAGTAAGCCCGGGAAAAGGAAATAAGAAGCAAAACTGTTCAGGAAGGACTTTAAAAACAAAAAAATCATCAAACTGATATGGATCTAAAAGACAAAGTATGCTTGATAACGGGAGCTACTTCCGGTATTGGAAAAGCAACAGCAAAAGAACTGGCCTCACAGGGCGCTATTTTGGTATTACCCATACGCGACGCCATGAAGGGTGATGCCCTGCGCGATGAAATAATGGAACAAACGCCCAATGCAAGACTTGACTTCATGCATTGCGATCTGGCCTCTTTTGAATCTATACGATCCTTTGTCAAGGCCTTTAAGAAGAAATATAAGAACCTGCACATTCTTATCAATAATGCCGGGGTATGGGAGACAAAACGAAATGAATCTAAAGATGGTATAGAAAGAAATTTTGCTGTAAATCATCTGGCTCCCTTCCTGCTGACCAATCTTTTGATCGACACCCTAAAATCGAGCGCTCCGGCCCGCATTATTACGGTATCCAGTGAAGCCCACAGGCAAGGAGACATTTATTTTGATGATCTGGAATTCAAGAAGAAATTTTCAAGCCTGAAGGCGTATAGCCAATCCAAGCTGGCAAATATCCTTTTCACAAAAAAATTATCGCAAAAGCTCAAGGGCAGCGGGGTTACCGCCAATTGCCTGCATCCTGGCGTAGTGGCCAGTAATCTTTTTGAGAAAATGCCTAAAGTAATCACTGCCATCATGAAGATTTTTATGATTTCCACAGAGAAAGGAGCACAAACCACCATATATCTGGCAACATCAGAGGAAGTGAAAACGATCAGCGGTGAATACTTCTCCAAATCCCGGCGAAAGAAACCCAGTTCAGTGGCTTTAAGACAGGATATTGCAGATAGGTTATGGCAAATAAGTGAGAAATATGTCGGAATTCAATCCTAAGGAAAACCACCTCAAAGGTCAAACGAGCCCCTACCTGCTACAACATCTTTACAACCCTGTTGACTGGTATCCCTGGGGCAAGGAAGCGCTTGAAAAAGCCAGATCAGAAAACAGACCTCTGCTGGTAAGCATCGGATACTCAGCTTGTCACTGGTGCCATGTGATGGAGCGTGAATCCTTTGAAGACCACTCTGTGGCCAGGCTTATGAACGAACATTTTGTTTGTATTAAGGTAGATCGTGAAGAGCGACCCGACATAGATCACTTATACATGAATGCAGTACAATTGTTATCTGAACGGGGAGGGTGGCCTTTAAACTGCTTCGCCTTGCCCGACGGAAGACCTTTCTGGGGAGCTACCTATTTCCCAAAGGAACAATGGAAAAATATACTTATTCGCATCCATGAGCTTTATCAACACCAATATGATGACTTGCTCGAACAAGCACAGCAACTCACAGAGGGCATAACGAAAAGTAGTCTATTACCGGTTTCACAAAAACAGACGGAAGAATTTTCGGCAGAGTCCATCCATCGGATGGCTGATACAATCATTGAGGGTATCGACATGAAAGAAGGAGGCACCAAAGGAGCACCCAAATTTCCTCTTCCGGCCCTTCATGAATTTCTCATCCATTATCATGCACAAAATCCGGATAAGGATACTGCCTTGCAGGCGGTAAATCTATCGCTCCAGAAAATGGCCAAAGGGGGTATTTATGACCAAATTGGCGGTGGCTTCTCACGATATTCAGTTGATGAATACTGGAAAGTGCCTCATTTTGAAAAAATGCTTTACGACAACGCCCAGCTGATTTCCTTATATTCAAAAGCCTGGAAGATAAATCCATTACCTATCTATCA
This sequence comes from Sphingobacteriia bacterium, assembly GCA_041642035.1. GTDB lineage: Bacteria > Bacteroidota > Bacteroidia > Bacteroidales > UBA7960 > SKVR01. Next base: position 1,152 of record JBEPXC010000393.1, on the reverse strand, counting down.
GCAGATAACAGAAGAAACCATTGCGTTTGTAAAAAGAGAACTTCAAAGCCAGGCCGCAACTTTTTATTCTGCTCTTGATGCCGACAGCGAAGGGAAAGAGGGAAAATATTATGTTTGGACAGAAAAGGACTTTCACCAGGTCCTGGGCCATGAAGCTGCTCTTGCCGGTGAATACTATAACATAGGAGGGAAAGGATTATGGGAAGAAGGCAACAACATTCTTATGCCGGATAAGGACCTGGAAGAATTTGCCCGGATGAAAAAGATGGATGTATTCGGGCTTCGAGAAAAAATAGTTTTATGGAAGGAGAAATTATTATCGGAGAGAGAAAAACGCATTAAGCCCGGTTTAGACACAAAAGTTATTGTGTCGTGGAATGCGCTCATGATTGAAGCCCTGGCGGAAGCAGGTAGTACCTTTGGCAAACAATCCTGGATTGAAGATGCCCAAAAAACGGCCGATTACATCCTAAAGCATGCGATAGACAAGCAAGGAAAACTTGCACACACCATTACCAATGAAAAACTTGCTGTTGATGGCTTTCTGGAAGATTATGCCTATATGATAAAGGCACTCATCAAACTGGCGCAGGCAAGCATAAATCCCTCCTACTTTGTTTCAGCAAAGAACCTTCTCAACTATACCCTTGCGAATTTTTCTTCTCCGGATACCAATATGTTTGCCTTCTCCTCGGATAAGGGTGAGCAATTGGCGGCACCCTATTTTGATTTTCAAGACAATGTTATTGCATCATCCAACAGCACGATGGCCCGCAACTTGTTTTACCTGGGAAATATTTTCGAAAACCAGCAATGGATAGACAGAAGTCGTAACATGCTTCACGATATGAAGCCACAGATTGAACAATATGGCCGCTGGACAGCCAATTGGGGTATTTTGTGGCTGCATCATCAACAGGAGTTTTTCGTACTAGCTGTTACCGGACCCCATGCTCATGTAGCTGCAGCTAAATTATATACTACTTTTCTGCCCGACACCCTGGTATGTGCCGCCCATACTAAAACAGACCACATCGCGGTACTTGAAAACCGGTTTTCCGAAAAAGAAACCCTTATTTATCCCTGCACCCTTAATGCCTGCCTGCAACCCGAAAATGAAGCGGAGGCAGTAATACGTTTACTAAGGCAATA
>JBEPXC010000392.1:0-3095 GCA_041642035.1 Sphingobacteriia bacterium | reverse complement strand
GCACCGTAGTTTCTGAAGATGCTACTTATACTTTCACCATGCCGGCAGCAGATGTGTCCCTTACGGCCAATTTCGAAGCCATTGATTATAATTTATCACTGCTTGTTGAACCAATTGAAGGGGGTAGTGCTGCAGGCGAGGGCGTTTACAATATTGGTGATGTGGTTAATTTATCGGCTACTGCCCATGAAGGTTATCAATTTGTTAACTGGATCGGTGAAGGCAAAATAGAAATCAGCAAGCTGGAAACTTTTGATTATACCATGCCGGCAAAAGATGTTACCCTTACGGCTGTGTTTGCACCGAAAACATCAGTATTGGAAATTACCCAGCCCAATTTTGTTCTGTATCCAAATCCGGCAACAACACGCCTAAATGTTTCATCTGATTCTTTCATGTTGGAAATACAAATCCTAAACATTACAGGCAAAGTCGTTTATAAAGCAAATGTAAACCATAACGAACATTCCTTGTCTGTATTTGGGTTAAGTCCGGGGATGTATATCGTAAAAGTATTCACCGAAACCGGTAGTATGTTAAAGAAAGTGCAGATTGCAGATTAGAGAATAGAAATCAAAATATCTAAAATGGTGCGTTCCAATCGGGATGCACCATTTTTTTTGATGTCCCGGTAGAGACGCGTATGCCGGCACGTCTCAAAACATAGCTCCAATGTACATTGTAGAGACACGCATAACGGTGTGTCTGAGGAAAAATATATTTGACCGCTATCCTGGTAACACAGTCCCACATTTTATTGGTAATGTTTAGGGACAGGAGACACACCTCCCTGCCTGCAAATAGGCCACAATGAATTCTGCTGCCATTTTGAAGGCAAGAGTTATCCTTCCCTACCTGCAAATCCTGGAAACGCTCATATCGGCCTTTTTCCGGGAGAATATTGTTTTAGCCGCGCTATGCGCGGCTAAAACCGGGGTACTTGCAGTTTATTTGCCATCAAAAATCACAATTTGATAAACCCTTTAACAACCTTCGAATCATCGGAATGAAAGGAAATGTAGTAAAGGCCTGTTGCCAAATCAGCTACAGGAATGCTTTTTACGGCACTTCTGTATTCTCTTACCAGGCGACCATCAGCGTGAGTGATACGAATGGATGATACGGCTGTTTGCCCGCTGAATCTGATCTGCATAACATCTTTTACAGGATTGGGGTAGATGCCTGGCTGCCCGTCAGGATCAACTTCCTTGAGATTGGTGGCTGCTGAGTACTCTGGGAACAACCACAAATAAGCATTTTCAAAATCACCGGCCCAGGTAGCTTCATTATGATCGCCTCCTGCAATTACTACGGAGCGTGTTTCGGTAAATCCGGCAGTATTCAGGGCGGCTTCCATTTGGTGCATAGCCTGGGTATACTGCTCGCCTTCGTTTTCCCCGACATTCTGATAAAAACGAACAGCTTGCTCAAAGCCCGTTTCAGCCAGATCGGCAAAGAGATGTTCGTAATTAGCCCAGTAAGCGGGAGAGAAAGGACCACATTTCCCGAAAACATCCTGGTATTTTATAGCCCCATATAAGGATATTACCCCTCCCAGGGAGCTACCTATAATGCCTGTGCTTTCCCGGTCAGCCAGGGTTCTGTATTGGTTGTCTATAAAAGGCTTTAGTGTTTCTACGATAAATGCCATGTATTCATCGCCTTCGCCACCGGCATTCAAATTGGGAAAGAAATAGGGTAAATATTCGTTTGCCCTTTGGTTTGCTCCATTGTCGATACCTACCACGATAGGAACGTTGTATCCGCGGGCCGCTAAATCGTTGAGCGTTTCATCAACTTCCCATTCGCCCAAAAATGAAGTTTCTACATCAAACAGATTTTGCCCGTCGTGCATGTATATGACCGGGTATTTATTTTGCGTTTGTTCGTAATCGGGTGGCAGATAAATCCATATCCGGCGGTTACGGTCAAGTTGCGGCATGTGGAAGGCTTCATCGACAATATGCACGTTTTCCGCGGCTGTAGAATTGTCGCCTTGTCCATTGCTATCTGCCCAGTTGTGGATGGTGATATCTACCTGCTGACCGTTGCCAAAGGTAAAGGAGCGATTGGGTATTTCACCTCCCTGTGGGTCTTTTTCAACAGTTCCCCAGCTGCCGCGGGTAAACTTAAACTGGATCGTTTCCCCGTTTGAAAAACCATTCAGGGTGATTTCCCAAAGATTGCTGTCATTTTTTGTAAGCACATATTGTGCGTTGCCCGGATTCCATCCGTTAAAACTGCCTGCAATATAGATCTGATCTGCTGCGGGTGTATCATCAGGTATCGATACCAGGGTAAAGGTAACCTGTGCCTGAACAGTAAACGTCAGCACAGTAAGTACTAATACTACAATTGATTTCATAGGGGTAAGTCTTAATGTATGAACGTGTTTTCCTTTTGTGTGATCAATATTTTTACCGTCGGAGGTTATCCAAACTGGAATTGTTGTTGGTTTGATGGGTGCAAACAGGTTTAAAAAAAACAGCGGTTGCTGTATGAGAACTTAGTTTGGTTGCATAGAATGGACGAAAATACACTTTAATCGTGGAATTTCAAAACCGATCGCTGCATTTATTTGGATAACCCTCATATCCTGAGTGCATAAACCCATATTGAACCCTTTCAGGGTTCATAGTCTATAAATGCCACTCCTACCGTAGGTTATCACCTGCGGCTATTGTTGTTGAACCCTGACAGGTTGCCGCCTCCAAAAGATTCCCGTCAAACTAAGAACCTATCCCCAAACCCTTTACATTTTACTAACCACAGATTAAAAAGATTAACACAGATCAAAGATAATCTGTGTTAATCCCGGAAATCTGTGGTGTAATCAGGAGAAGGTTGAGAGGACACTGCCCGTATTCGCAGCGCCCGACTGCTGCCAGCATTTGTCTTCTACAAATATTTCGCCCCGCTGGGGCTGGTGCAATTTTCACTTTTAGTCCCCCGGTCCCTCAGTCCCCCGGTCCCTCAGTCCCTTTGGTTCTCTTTGCGCTGTCACTAAAGGCGGCACCTGTACCGTATGATTTCGCAGCGCCCGTTTGCTGCCAGCAATTATCAGCTACAAATATTTCGCCCCGCTGGGGCTGGTG
>JBEPXC010000391.1:0-3118 GCA_041642035.1 Sphingobacteriia bacterium | reverse complement strand
TTGCGCGACAACTGATAATTGAGCGTTATCTTATCCAGCATATCCGAAAAATTGAACCAGTTGGCATATATACCCGGAGGAGTGAGCATTTCCCTTCTTCCTTTTGGCTGTGGTTTATACTGGGCCGCGATCTTGCTTACCACCAGGGGCAAACCCAGGGGAGAGCCTATGGTAATAAAAGTATGAATGGGCACCTGGGGAATTATAAAACTCAGCACATCAAAGGCAACGATTGAACCCATGGAGTGAGCTATAAGCATGATTTCATAATCCTTATACTTTTCAAGGCAATCGGCCAATCGTTTTTTTATAATTTCCTTCTTTAATTCGGCAGGAGAGGTTTCTGATGAACCCTCATCCTGATAGTAGATATCCAGGTCGGTAAAGTATCTGCTTACCAGATAATCGGGAATAAACTCATATCTAAGCGAAAAATCCTCTTTAAGAAATATTTTGTTGAGCTGCTTCCCCAGGTAACGCATAATCCCTTTTACAAACCTATGGTTCTTTTGTTTAAAATCCGCAACAGAGGAAGTATATTTCTCACTGATGTAAAGGGGATCTTCCTCATCCCTGATGCTCACATCAAGGGGTTTGGGGTGCATTACATCGGCCCAGTAGACCATTTCAAACAGGGGAAGCTCTGCACTATAACCATTTTTCTCTAAACCCTCAAGCAATGACATCTTCCACCATTTTTCCAGGGTATCTCTATCGGGTTTATTTCCAAGTCCATGAATGCCTATAATGACACGTGCCATAGTTTTTGCTTTTTAGTTAATCGTTGCCATGACGCATAGCCCCATGAATAATTTGTTTCATCCAGGCGGCCCTGTCTGTAGTAACAGCTTCAACACCACACTTAAAAAGCCATTGAGCCCGTTTGGGGTCGTTGACCGTCCAGACATATACCGGAAAACCTGCCGAAGTAAATTTCTTTATATACTTGTCTGTCAAAAACCTGCTATCGCCAATGTTGATGCCATCCAACTTATGCTCACTAAGTTTTGCCATGACCACCTGGGAATTTCTACCCCTAAGATATTGCCACCACCAGGGCCCGATTTCCAACAGCCACAATACTTTGATAGCAGGCAATCTTTTTTTGATCCTGCCAAGGGTTTTCAGGTCAAAGGCAATCACCTCCACCTGATCATAGCGCAAAGAAGATTGGGTAATTTCGTCCACAAGAGCATCCACATCAACTAAAGAAGGCTTAACTTCAACCACCAGCGTTCCATCATCAGGCACTCCTTTGAGAACTTGCGTTAGTGAAGGAATGGGTTCTCCTGCCCATCGCGACCCTTTCCAGGAGCCCGCATCAAGTTGCTGCAGCTCTGCTAAGGTCGATTTCCTGACAATGAGATGTTGCCCTGTTGTTCTTTTGGTATCGAAATCGTGGATAACGCAAACCCTCTGATCAGCTGTTAGGTGTATATCTACTTCCACTGCCCGGACTCCGCTTTGCCAGGCAAGGGTTATCGCTGAAAGGGTGTTTTCGGGAGCATCGTGCGATTCGCCTCGGTGGGCAATTAATTTAGGCATAGTGGTTTCGTTTCTCTGTCATTTGTCATCGTCCGCATAATTTCGCCCAAGAAAGTCCAGAATATCTCTTTTAACCACCAAAGGATCAATCATCCCCGCATAGCGGGCAAGAATTTCACCTCCCGGTGCTATCAGCACAGCATGTGGCAGGCTTCCTTCCCACCCCCCATCGATGGCCTCCATCAGGGCATATTTGTCGGTTGAAGCGTACAGAAAATTTCTCGTAACTGCGCCCTGTTCGTCCAAAAATTGTTTTACCTGTTCCTTGCGGTTGATTACATCCGTACTGATGGTAACCATTTCAAATTTCTGTTCCTCATACAAGCGATAAAAAGCAAGTAGTTGGGGAAATCCGATCACACAGGGACCACACCAGGTGGCCCATACATTCACCAGAACAAGCTTATCAGCATCATTTTGCATGATCGCCTTGATGTGCTGTATATCGGCCATTTCGAGTACAGTCAAAGTATCATTCCCGGTTTCCTGCCTGTTCCCGGCTCTAGAGGAGGCTGGCTGGGAAAAACCCTTTGACCAAAAAAGGAAGAAGACAAGACAAAACCCTATAAAAGCTTTTTTCCTCATGAGCCACAATGATTAATTTTTGAACATAATCGTATGCCTACGCATATGGCGCTTGGCATGTGCTAATATAGTTAATATTCTTTAAGAATACATGTACAACTAAATATATTTCAGCTCAACATCCAATAAAGTTTTCTGGCCTCTTCCTTCGAGCTTCCAGCTTCGAGCTTTTAGTTTTTAGTTTTTAGTTTTTAGTTTTTAGTTTCCCATAAAGCCGCCTCTCTTTCCATAAACTCTTTCAGTGTTATCGGTCTTTTTCCTGTGATGTCTTCTACCACATGGGTAAGCTGAGGTCTATTGCTTCCAAAGCGGGGCAGGTAATGCAGCATGATCATAACCATAATCATCATGCGGGCATATCCCTGTTTTCGCTTTGTCCTGTAGAAGGCAAACAAGGAAGGACTCTCATAGCTTATTTTTCTCTGCAATTGCTCACTAAGGAGACTTGCGGCTTCATCAAAACCGCAAAAATCTGATCCGGTAACTTCAAGAGCCTGCCCGGCATAAGGGTCAAAATCATTCAACACATGAGCCCCTACCAATCCAATATCCCGAGCATCTACCCAGTTGAACTTCAGATTTCCTGCCGGGATGAAAATCCTGTTGTCAGCCAGTATATCAGGGAGTAGCGTGGTAGTGAGATTTTGCATGAAATACGACGGACGTAGAAAAACATACTCCATTTCCTGCTCTACCAATAGTTTCTCCAGCTTATGATGGGGAATAAAGGACTGTTTTTCGGCTCCCTGCACCGATAAAAAAACCACCTTAAAAATGCCATTGCGCTTCATGGCTTCCACAAAAGGAGCAAAATACCTGTCAACGTCGGCCAGGCTGGGTGGACGAAGCAGAAATACCACATCAACCCCTTTCAGCGCATCATCAAAATGACCGGGATGGGCAAAGTCAAGTGTACGATATTCCAGTCCCGAAAACTGCTTCAGCTTTCCCTTTGCTCTTTCGGGATTATAATCAGCTGCTATAATAT
>JBEPXC010000390.1:0-3122 GCA_041642035.1 Sphingobacteriia bacterium | reverse complement strand
TGGCTCCCGAGAGATCAATTTTCATTTCAGGGCTTTCAAATTCACCTTCGCTGGTAAGCGATGCTGCCCCGCTCAATTTAAGCGCTTTTAGCTCTGGCATGGTAATCACTGCACTGGCTTTAACATTGCGGCCTGTACCTTTAAAGTCAAGGTGCAAAACACCATTATGCACACTGGTCTCCACATCTGCGAGGTATTGCTCATCAGCGGTAATTTCAACGCTATGCTGATCTCCCTTGATGAGTTCTATTTTAAAGATGCTGCCGGCATTTATGGCTGAAAATTCACCGGTTTCTCTTACTTCACTCATTTCTTGTGCCCAAACAAAAGCAGGTAGTAAAAACAGGGCGGTCAAAAAGATGGTTGATTTTATTACATTCATTGTTTTCATAACATTTAAGTATTAAAATTAGTAATCATGGTTGCAAAGGGTAATCTTCTTGTTTTCTTGTATTCATGTATATTCAGAGTAATTCACGTATTTATATGGACTTGATACTGCCAACTCCCGAGGTGTTTAACTTTTTGTGTGTGGGATTTCCGGTGTATTGAATGCTGCCCACTCCACTAACACTGGCATCGAGGTTTTCGCTGACATTAACTTTTGCTGATCCAGCACCACTGATGCGGACATCAGAATCGAGTGTACTAAGATCAAGACAATTGATGGAAGCAGCACCACTGATTTTTATTTCATGACTATTGGCATTACCGCTTAACTCCACATCGCCTGCTCCCGAAACATGCGTTAAGAGCTCATCCACATCAACATTCAATTCCATATCGCTGGCACCACTGATATATATATCAAGGTTATTGCCCTTAAGGGTTATTTCTGATTGCAAATCGGTGGCACCGGACAGTTTGATTTCAGATAAAGTTTCTACTGTAACATATACATCCAGACTAGTGGGATCATAAGAGTTATTATCTTTCAGACCAATTTCCAGAACGTTACTTCTTACCTCGACAACAACATAGTCCTGTATATTATTATCGGTTGTAATGCTGATATGAGGTTGGTTGCCCTCCACCAGATGAACATTATACATCCCCGAGACATGCAATGCATCAAATTGCCCGAGACTCTTTTCACGGGTAACAATATCCTTGTCTCCTTTAATGGTATTTGCATTATATACACATGCCTGGAGAGCGCCCATAATAATCATCGATACGATAACCGAGATAATGTAATTTTTATAATTCATGATTGTGCAGATTAGGTTTTTGAATCAAATTTTAGTGTTATGACGGGTTGCTTGGTTTGAATGTTACAGCAGAAGGGCAAAATAAATTCCATGCAGTTTATTATTCATTAATAAAGTATACCGATCCCCGGAGATTAATCTGTATAGCAAAATATATTTATGTGTTTTTTCCTCACACACCCCTCTTTTTTGTGTTGTTATTGTGTTTTTTGTATTCTTTTTTCTTATCTATACATTTTTTGATGGGGGTGTATGATTTTTTTATATACTTTTGTGCGTCCATAATTATTTAACCACAAAAATTAATTTACTATGAAAAGAAAAATCTTACCCATTGCAGCAGCATGTTTTATGCTATTAATCTCCCTTCCTCATTTGTATTCACAAGACGATAATGCCAGCTCAAATTTCTCTATCGGAGCGGATGCTGTAAGTCGATATGTATGGAGAGGCTTAAATCTTGGAGGTGCCTCACCACATATTCAGCCTTATATGGAATACTCCTTTGGTGAAAGCGGACTGGCTATAGGTGCCTGGGGTTCTTACTCCCTGGGCCTGGGACTTGCAGGAACGGAAGCTGACCTTTACCTTTCCTACAGCCCCATAGATTGGTTAAATGTAACCCTCACAGATTATTTTTTCCCAGCTGATGAAGCATTTGAGCGCAATGATTATTTCAACTACGATAAAGATGAAACAGCACATACCCTCGAAGCAATGCTAACCCTGGGAGGAAGTGACAACATTCCGGTGTACGCCACTTTTGCCATTAACATTTTTGGTGCCGACGGTTTAAACAGTGCCGGAGAGAAATACAATGCCAAATACCTTGAAGTAGGTTATAATGGTTCACTGAGTGCCTTTGATTATTCCACCTTTGCCGGGTTTGCCCTTGATGATCCACAAACCGACGAAGGAGGTTCGGGCTGGTATGGTGATAAGGCAGGAATTATCAACCTGGGAGTGACCTTATCAAAAGAATATACTCTTGCCCAAAAAAGCATTCCTGTGATGTCTTCCCTGATCTTTAATCCAGAGGCAGGCAACATATATATTGTTTTTGGCATATCTTTTTAAAATGGAATTACAAACAAAAACACCTTTTACTATGAAAAAAATTGAAGCCATTATAAGAAAGTCAAAATTTGATGAAGTAAAAAAAGCACTGCACGAATCCGGCATTGACTTCTTTTCTTTCTGGGAAGTGACCGGGGTCGGGAAAGCGCGTGAAAGCAGGGTGTATAGAGGTATTGCTTATGACACCAGCACCATTGAGCGACTGATTCTTTCTATCGTGGTACGCGACATCAACCTCGAACCTACCATAAAGACGCTGCTCAAGGCGGCCAAGACAGGTGATGTAGGAGATGGGAAAATCTTTGTTTCTCACATAGAGGAATCCTACCGAATCCGCACTGAAGAAAAGGGAGATGAGTCGCTTTACATTAAAGAATAATTAACTACAAAAACGAATTCACATGGAAGAAACAATAACCACAACAGCCGAAATAACCACCGTAATGCTTGACGAACTGGCTGCATCCATCAACAATGTATGGGTGTTGATTGCCGCCATTCTGGTCATGTTTATGCAGCCCGGCTTTGCTATGGTAGAAGCTGGTTTTACACGCAAGAAAAACACCACCAATATCCTGATGAAAAATCTAATGGATTTTTCCATAGGTGCACTTATATTCTGGATTATCGGATATTCCATCATGTATGGTGATACCTTATGGGGTTTCATCGGCAAGCCGAACCTTGCCTTTTTTAACAGTGATGGCATAGGAGATTATGCCGATAAGACCGATATCCTTTTTCAGACGGTATTTGCCGCTACGGCAGCCACCATCGTTTCGGGAGCCATGGCAGAAAGAACAAAATTTCATGCTTATCTGATTTTTTCGATTT
>JBEPXC010000389.1:0-3135 GCA_041642035.1 Sphingobacteriia bacterium | reverse complement strand
TCCAGAATCAAGGCGTATCTGAACGAAAGATAGACATGTTCCTTTTTAACGATAAAAGCATGCGAGATCTCTCCAAACTCATACACTGAATCCAGTCCCGTAGAAAGCAGCACGAAGTGCTTACCATCCCATGAGGTAAGGGTATCCAGCGCAGTGAGCACACTGGCATGACCCTCATATTCCCATCCGCTGAGATTGCCATATTCAAATCCGCCATTGACAAGGCCCGATGGGGGTAGCATAAGCAGCGATTCGTCGCGCTGACAGGCATTGCACAGAAGCAAAATAACAGACAGGGCTATGGTTACAGTTTTTGTTCTCATCACTTATCTCCTTTTTTTGTAATTTAAATATGCTTTCACGCCCAACTGAAGGCTGAAACCCTCACGCTCATGAAACAGGTCGTTGCCCCATCGCATGGATTGGCCGGTAATCCCGTTTTCCAGTACATTACGCTCCTGGTTCATAGCATCGCCCAGCCATTGGATATAATCAATCCTGATGAAAACAGCGGCTATCGAATAGTAAAATCCCACATCAAGGGCGGGGTTAAGGGCAGGATTCATAAGCAGGAAGACCCTGCTGTTATCGATAAAGTCGCTGTTGTATACCCCTTCCATGCCCAGCGAAACAGAAGGTGTAAGGGTAAGGCCCATGCCCGGGTTTTTCTTAAAAGGATAGGTATATTCATAACCCAACATAGTGCTAAGGCTTGAAAACCTGAGCTTATAGGCTTCTGTGGGGTCTTTAAAGAAAAGGGATTGATACGATTGTCTGCCCGTATGTAAGCTGGCAAGCAGAAAAACATCCCTGTAAAAAAAATAACCTACGCCTATTCCTGTACCCTGTATATTCCCAAACTGCTGTCCCAGTTCAAACACCAGGTTTCGGGGACGCCTTTCGGCCACAGTATTTATCGTATCTTTATCTATTATTACAATGTCATCATTCTTTTTTAGGGTATCATCCTCTGTTACGATAACTTTAGGAAGCGCATTCATTTTAAAAGAGTACCTGCTTACATCAAAGGCTCTTATCTGCACATTTTCTACCACCAGCTCCTGATAGCCCTCGCGGCTGAGTTCCAGGGTGTAAGTTCCCGTCGGCACCGATTCATTTATAAATCCATCGACCGATGAGTAGAAGGTTAAATTTCTTTGGGGTGAATGAAGATCCAACCTTACCTCAGGGACAGGCTTGTAGGTTTCCTTATCCGTTATCTCTATAAAAAAGTTCTGGCTGCGACCCAAACCGCTTATGGTAAGCAGATATAGTGTCATCAACAGTAGTAAGGTAAATTTCCGTTCCATATATATGGGTTTTTTATTTTTGTTATAGTTCATTGTCCTTACTCCCTTTCGTAAATAAGATCTCCCGGGCTGTGGTTTAAGATCCTCCGGCTTATGGCTCTCAATACCCAAATGGAAAAGGCAGCAAGCAGTACAATGGCTATGAGCAGATGGGAGCTGAACAGGGAAAAATAATTTCCTGCTTCAAACCTTGACCCCACCGCAAGCAGTATCCAGCGCATGCCGCCTGAATACCCAAAGAGCGAGGCAAGAAGCAATGCAATCAGGGTAGCCACTGCAAGGATAAAGAGCACGATCTTTACATAGATATCCATCAGAAAGCTGTTAGACAATCCAAATGCCTTGAATGTCCCCAGGTTTCTTTTAATTCCCTCCAGATGCCGTTTGAGCAGGTACGACATAAACAACACCACACTCAAAATGCTGAATGCAATAAGCACCAATGAAATAATACCAGTGAGCCGACTAACGAAATTATAGTTCTCCCGGCTCTCAATCTGGGCCATGTCGACTTCAAGACCATACTTTTCCTGCAGCATGACACTAAATTCCCTAAGCATATCCAGATTGGAGAAATTAAGGGATATACGGTCATAAGCATGGGCAGCACGTTGCGCCGTGAAGCGGGTTGCATAATCATACATCCTGTAGGTATCCTTACGGTAGGGAGTAAAATCTGTGTGGTTATAAAGGGCCATAAACATTTGATCCAGCAAATCCAACGGCACATTCCCGGGTTTGAAATTCACATAGACCAAATACCCGGGCTCATCACCCACCCCATACCTGGTTTCTGACCATACACGGTCGGCTTGATACAACCCTGCCCGGTCTACTGTTTCAAACAATTGTTCTACAGTATTTTCAAGTTCAGCGATTTTTTCCTGATCACCCTGCCATGCCAGAACCAACCGTCCATCATGAGATGGATTAAATGGGCTACGCCCAAACTCAAGGCTTCTCTGCTGATAGAAATAAGAAGAGCCCACGAAAAACGACATGCCGGGCAAGGCCCTGACCACTGCATTCACCGGCACCGGTATGGGCACTCTCATATCCGATGCATCCCCTGTGCGATAGGCCAAAAAATCCATCCATACAAAGGGTGTTGAAGAAGGATAGTTCAGTCGGGTAAGAAAATCGGCTGTTACGATCAGCCCTATGTCCATCTTATCTTCAGCAGCATTGCCCCGGTAAATGTTTTTGGGCGAGAATACCTCTTTCATGACCGGATCGTCATAATCCATGGTACGTGCTGCAAATCCAAAAATCTTTTCGGTGTTGATTTCCCCCTTCTGATAATATTGTTGTATATCTTCAAAATCATAGAAATTCAACTGAAACCGGTTGTAGGCCATAGCACTTAGTAGGAAATACTCTTTCTTTACCTGATCGGTATTGAGCTCCTGGATAACCCGGCTTACCGGCACCCCCTGGTGTGCCTTTGGCACCACATTTACCCAGTTGATAAAAGGATCTTTCATCTTTAATTCCAGGTAACGAAGACTGCCTTCGGCAAACCCGATCACCGTGAAGGCAATAAACAATATAGCCACCATGATCATCAGGTTCGAAAGTTTCCTACCCGATAATGGAACCAACTCCCTTCGCAGGAAGAGATTGAAAAAGTCCTTATTTTGTTTTCCTTGCATTAGTTTTTAGTAAATAATTCGCGTAAGCGCTCTTTCAAAGTCTCCCCCGAAAGAAAGGTGTTGCTGTTTTGCCAATTCACCGGATTACTTCCTTCCAGGCGGGTGAAAACATGATCCTTTACTATTTGCCCGCAGCCATATTCCGATTCACTGGTAATGACCATTATGGTATC
>JBEPXC010000388.1:0-3158 GCA_041642035.1 Sphingobacteriia bacterium | reverse complement strand
GCATTACAAAAAAGTCTTGATCCCCGAAAGCTCCATATCGGCAATGAGATATTACGCGAAATCAATACACGTTTGGGCTTTATGCTTGATGTGGGGCTGGATTATCTTTCTCTTGACAGACCCGCCCGTACACTCTCGGGTGGAGAAAGCCAGCGCATCAGGCTGGCCACCCAAATAGGATCACGCCTTACCGGGGTGCTATACATCCTTGATGAACCCAGCATAGGCCTTCATCAGAAAGACAATCATAAACTGATAGAGTCGTTGAAAAACCTGCGTGATATCGGCAACTCTGTTATTGTAGTGGAGCATGACCGTGATATGATTATGGCTGCCGATTTTGTAGTCGATATTGGGCCGGGAGCTGGTTTGCATGGCGGACATATCGTGGCCGAAGGACCACCCCTGGAGATCATGCAAAAAGATACCATTACGGCAGAATATCTGCGCTTGGAGAAAGATGTACCCGTACCTGCAAAACTCCGTAAGGGCAATGGTAAAAAGCTTAAACTGAAGGGCGCTACCGGGCACAACCTTAAGAATGTGAATGTTGAAATCCCCCTGGGAAAGCTAATATGTGTTACCGGTGTTTCGGGCAGTGGCAAATCAAGTCTGATCAATGAAACGTTGTATCCCATCTTAAGCAGCCATTTCTATCGTTCACAAAAAAAACCTCTGCCCTATAAGAGCATTGAAGGGATAGAGCATATCGATAAGGTAGTCGAAATTGACCAATCTCCTATTGGGAGAACACCCCGTTCCAATCCTGCTACTTACACCAAGGTCTTTGACGAGATTCGTAAGTTGTTTGCTTCGCTGCCCGAAGCACAAATCAGAGGATATAAGCCCGGCCGTTTTTCATTCAATGTCAAGGGGGGGCGTTGCGAAACCTGCCAGGGGGCTGGTGTTAAGGTGATAGAGATGAATTTCCTGCCCGATGTGCATGTGCAATGCGAAGACTGCCAGGGCAAACGTTACAACCGCGAAACCCTCGAGGTGCGTTACAAGGCCAAATCAATAAACGATGTGCTTAATATGAGCATTGAGCATGCCCTGGAGTTTTTTGAAAACATCCCTGCCATTGTGCAAAAGATCAGAACCCTGCGCGATGTGGGGCTGGGATATATAACCCTGGGCCAAAGCAGCACCACCCTCTCCGGAGGGGAAGCACAACGGGTAAAGCTGGCCTCTGAACTATCACGCCGGGATACCGGACAGACTTTTTATATCCTGGATGAACCCACTACAGGGCTTCACTTCGAAGATGTAAGAGTACTCATGGATGTGCTCAACCGGCTCACCGACAGAGGAAATACCGTATTGATTATTGAGCATAATCTCGATGTGGTTAAGGCCTGCGACCATATCATAGATATTGGACCCGACGGAGGTTTCCGTGGAGGAGAGATCATTTGTACCGGTACCCCGAAAGAAATCGTGAAAAATAACTGCGGGCATACTTCGGGTTTCCTTAACGATGTTGTATAAGCCATGGTAAGGAGCACCAAAAGGAATATTTCAAAAGGCTGACAGGCAAATGATTGAAAAATAATTGCGAAAAAATCAGTAAAATCAGCCTCAGCCATCGATTTTTTCCATACTTTTGCCATCACATTTTAACAAAGAATGTTCTTATACATAGGGGGAGGTTCCAGAGTGGTTAAATGGGGCAGACTGTAAATCTGTTGGCTACGCCTTCGGAGGTTCGAATCCTTCCCTCCCCACTTTTCGCGGAAATAGCTCATTTGGTAGAGCGACAGCCTTCCAAGCTGTAGGTGGCGGGTTCGAGCCCCGTTTTCCGCTCCAAGATGAATCATAAAGGATATCTGACCAGCTCAGGTATCCTTTTTTTATTTTGTACCACCAAGTCGTCCTACGAGTAGTTAAAAGAGAACAGAGCATCAGAATAACATCTGTTAAATGTCCCTCGTTGTCCCTCTAGTCCCATAAGAAAGTGCATAACATTATAAGACTAGCTTATATATTTACTCTTCAAAATACCCACCAGCTTCTGATCGATGGGAAAGCTGAGGTCTTGAGACTTTAGGGCTTTAAGGGGCATCCAGCGAAAGGACTGTGCACCATCAATGGTCTCCTTGAAGTCGAAGGCCTTTGTGGAAACTTTTAACGAACCATAATCACTGAGCTCCACCCGGTAGTATATGCTGATGAGCTGTTCGGGGGTAGCAAGCAAGCGGGTAGGCTGGAAGTAGTCGGTGGTATAGATATGTTCTTTTACATTGATTTCCTGTCCCATCTCTTCCCTGAATTCTCTTTTCAGGCAATCTGTCGTTCCTTCTCCAAACTCCAGTCCGCCACCGGGAAATTTTGTCATGCGCATGCCCAGGCGAAACTCATCGGTGAGTAGAATACTTCCCTTGTGCAAAACGATACCGTATATCCTGATGTTGAACCGTGTTATTTCCATAGAGTTATAGCGATTAAAGCTATGTTTAAAGAGGTTTGGTGGCACGGCTGATTTCACGTTTTCCTGCCGGACCGGGAATCTTGTGTACATCAAAGCCAGCTGCTTTCATGGCCCGCCGCACTTCTCCCTTCACACAATAGGTTACCAGGATGCCACCCGGTTTCATACTCTCATAAAGCTGACCGAACACCTTGTCAGTCCACATATCGGGTTGTGTGTCGGGGCCAAAGGCATCAAAATATACCAAATGGTATCTTTCTTTGTCCAGAAGTTTTTCCTGCAGGGGTTGATCATCACAACGAAAAAAGAAATAATCTTTAAGGTTTTGGTATAGGGTAGAATGCGAATCATGAATCTGATTGAAAATGCCCCTCAACCATGATTCAGGCAAGAGATCTGCATAGTTGATGCGCTCAGTGAGCTCCTTTTGCAGGGGGTAAGGTTCAATAGCATCGTACAATACCCGGTTTTTATGATTAATGGCCTCACGTGCCGTGATCAAAGCATTAAGACCGGTGCCTAATCCCACCTCTAAAATGTACAGGGGATCAGGCATGGGGTTCATGGCCTGGTATCCACTATTTAGAAAAACATGCTGTGATTCCTGCAGCGCTCCGTTTACGGAGTGATATTGCTCTTTAAAGCCCCTTAGCTTAAGGGTATGAGAGCCATCGGAAGTCTCAATAAGATCGGCCTCAAAGGGGTTGTTCATGGCATGATGATTTGCGTA
>JBEPXC010000387.1:0-3162 GCA_041642035.1 Sphingobacteriia bacterium | reverse complement strand
GATGGTGATACTTATCGCTCCAACAGGGTGCAAATAACGGTCAGGGCAGCCACTGCTGCTCCAGGCGGCCAACAACCTACCTCCCCTGACCAACCTGCTATGGCATCAGCAAAAGATGTCTTTATCAGGGCCAGTGCAAATATAGCATCACCCTATCAGGGGCAACAGGTAATTATTTCCTATAACATATATACCCGAATTCCCGTAAACCAATACTCCATAGAAAAACTCCCCACTTTCCGTAGTTTCTGGAATGAAAATGTTTCTGCCCAGGGGCAACCTCAAACCCGCACCCAGGTACTTAATGGCGAAACCTACCGGGTAGCTGAAATATACCGGGTGGCTGTTTTTCCTCAACGTAGTGGTGAGCTTACCGTCGAACCCCTTGAAGCAGAACTTATCGTTAGCTTGCCCGGCCAGAGAAGAGGCAGTCTGTTGGATGAATTCTTTGGGGGCTCACCTTTTGATCAACGACGCAATATAAGACAAAATGTACTTTCCAACCCCCTTACCCTCAATGTAAAACCTCTTCCAACCCAAAACAGACCTGCTGCCTTTACAGGTATGGTAGGCACTGATTTTGATGTAAAAGCATCTGTTAATCATACCGAGCTAAAGGCCAATGATGCCGTAAATCTAAAGCTTACCATTTCGGGCAAGGGTAATATGAGAATGCTTCAGGAGCCTGGCTTGAATTTCCCACATAACCTTGAGGTTTTTGATCCCAATATATCCGACAACATCAATAATAGCACCTCAGGAATCAGCGGTTCGCGCAGCTATGAATATGTAATGATACCGCGCACAGGAGGTGAATTTACCGTCCCTTCCTGGAGTTTTGTCTATTTCGACCCCGTCGCTCAACGCTATATCACCGAAGAAACGCCTGAGTTTGTGCTACAGGTAGAGGGTGAAACAGCCATCAATGGCAATGAAGCAGGAGCCCCAACTCAGGAAGCGATTAAAACCCTTGCCACCGACATTCGGTTTATCAAAACCTATAATATTAATCTGGCACCCAAAAATGAAGGTTTTTTTGGAAGCACCTTGTTTTGGGTGTTGCTGATTCTACCCTTCTTACTGTTCGCTTTCTTTGTGATCTATTGGCGCAATTACATCAGACTTCAAAGCAATTATGAATTGCTGCGCACACGCAGAGCGGAAAAAGTAGCCCGTAAAAGGCTCAAAAAAGCAAGAGTACTTATGGAAAATAAGCAGGAGAATGAATTTTATGATGAAATTTTCCGCACCTTGTGGGGTTATCTTTCCGATAAGTTGAGCATTCCGGTATCCATTCTCAACAAAGAAAACGTTCAAGGTGCTTTTAATGCCAAAAAGGTACCAGCCGAATTATCTGAAAGCTTTATTGCCACCCTGAACGATTGCGAATATGCTCGTTTTGCTCCGGGAGAAAAAGAAGACCGCATGGGAGATATTTACAGAAAAACGTTAGATACAATAGTACGGCTGGAAAAAGAATTAAAAACCAAAAAAGATTAGAGATGAAGCGTTTTATAATGGTGATCTTATTGTTTGTTGTGTATGCATCTCTTGCATCTTCGCCACAGCAACTTCTTGAAGATGCCAACGAAGCCTATAAGCGCAGTGAATATGCCCATGCGGCTGAATTGTACGAAGAGATTCTGGACCAAAACCTGGAATCGGCAGAACTTTACTACAACCTTGGAAATGCTTATTACAAGAGCAACAGGATAGGGCCGGCTATTCTCAATTACGAGAGAGCATTACGCCTGGATCCCCTGGATGAAAATATTCAGCATAACCTTGAGGTTGCACATACACGCACGGTAGATCGCATCGACCAGCTTCCCATGCTTTTTTATGAACGATGGTATATGGCTCTATGGACAATGCAAAGCCTGGATGGGTGGGCTGTTACCACCATTATTCTTATTATATTGATGCTGGCTGTAACTTCACTGTATCTGTTTTCGCGTACGATAATGCTTAAAAAAGTATCATTCTACACCATGCTTCTTCTACTGGTAATGGTGCTTATGTCGGGTTTTTTTATAAGAAAACAATATAAACGCCTTCATGCCTCTCATGAAGGCATTGTAATGCAGACCCGTGTTACCGCCAAAAGCTCGCCTTCCATGCAGAGTCCTGATCTTTTTTTGCTTCATGAGGGCACCAAGGTAGACATCAGAACAACCCTCGGCCAATGGTACGAGATAAGCCTGCCCAATGGCAATGTGGGTTGGATAAAAAATGAAAGCATCGAAATCATTTAGTGAAAGAAGTTGTTGTGGAACAAAAAAATATACTTATTTTAGTCGCACATTTGTTGTATCCATAGTTTTGTATAACAATTTTTTATGGAAGAACCACAAGCCATGTTGGTACATGTGGGCGATCAGGCCCTATATGCCTTTCTGGGATATCTCATCATAATCGTAGTGGTGGGTTTGCTGGCAGCACGCTTTTCATCACAGGGAATCAGCAATTTTTTTATTGGTGGACGACAAATGAATATGTTTGTGGTAGCCATATCAGCGGTGGTAAGTGGCCGCAGCGCCTGGTTATTGCTGGGCCTGACCGGCATGGCCTACACCATGGGAATCTCAGCGCTTTGGGCAGCGGCAGGATATATCATTGCAGAGTTTTTTTTGTTTTTCTTTTACGCTCCCCGGATACGGCGATTCAGCGAAAAAACCGATTGTATTACCATACCTGATTTTTTTGAAGAAAGATTTGCCGATCGTAGCGGATTGCTGCGTGCCATTGTGGCCATCATTATCATTTTATTTATGGTTGCCTATGTTTCGGCTCAATTTGTGGCGGGCGGCAAAACCTTCAGCGCAGGCTTTGAGCTTACGCCAGGTCAGGGTATTATGCTAACCGCAGTTATTATTCTATTTTATACCGTTATTGGGGGTTTTCTTGCCGTAAGTGTTACCGATACCATTCAGGGTGTGATCATGATTATAGCATTGCTTGTGTTGCCTTTTATTGCCATTTTACACCTTGGAGGACCAATGGAATTTTATCGTCTGGCCTCTTCTATCTCCACCCCCGGGGGAACTTTTACCGATGCTTTTTCCCTGAGTCTTGGCGCATTGATAGGTTTCCTGGGCATAGGACTGGGCTCGGCGGGTAATCCTCATATTGTAGCACGATACATGTCTATAAAGGATATTT
>JBEPXC010000386.1:0-3163 GCA_041642035.1 Sphingobacteriia bacterium | reverse complement strand
AACTTCGGGCCTGCATCTTTTGCAAAATAATGACAAATGCAATAGCAATAATTTCGTAGCTTTACAACACTTAAATGTATACAAATCCCCAGCTTTATGAGAAAGGCCATACTCTTCAGTGCTATACTAATAGCCGCTGTTTTCACCCGTCACATTTCTGCCCAGCCATACACCGGCAGTGATTTTTACCACCAGGGAACCGTATTGGAAGGCTTATCCTTGAAAGCAGGCAAGCAGGATCGCTCCATCAACTATTCTGTTTATCTGCCTCCCCATTACGATCAATCCACACGTTCATATCCCGTGGTATACCTGTTGCACGGATACAGCGACAACGAGACTGCCTGGGTGCAGTTTGGGGAAGTAAATGCAACCGCCGATCGTGCTATTGCCAATCGGGAAATTCCTCCTATGATTATCGTGATGCCCGATGCCGGTGTATCCTGGTACATCAATGCACAGGATGGCTCCAACAATTTTGAAGACATCTTTATTGGGGAGTTTATTCCCTTTATCGACAGTACCTATCGTACGCGAAACAGCAGAGAATTCAGAGCGGTTGCCGGCTTATCCATGGGAGGGTATGGCTCGCTGATCTATTCGCTCAAGCATCCCGATCTTTTTTCATCCTGCGCTGCCTTTAGTGCAGCCGTTTTTACCGACCTCGAACTGCTGGAGATGCCCAACGAGCAGTACAACAGGTTCTTTAAGGATATCCTGGGTGAGGATCCACGAAATGGCCGCCTGAGCCAGCACTGGTTAAACCATTCGGTCATTAACCTGGTAAATATGCTCCCACCGGATGAAGTGAAGAAAGTTCGTTTCTATATCGATAACGGCGACGATGATTTTCTTTTCGAAGGGAACGCCATGCTGCACATTGCCATGCGAAAGCGTCAGATTCCACATCAGTTCAGGGTTAGGGATGGCGCTCATAACTGGACCTACTGGAGAAGTCATATTGTTGAAGGATTAAAGTTTATCGGGAAAGGATTTGCCCGATAACAACAATACGCCTGTCTTCCTCTCGCTTCCACCACTCATTATTCACCTTACTAAGTTCTTATAAATGTCCCATCAAAAAATAACTTTCACTCCTACCCTTCTAATTGGCCTGATGATTCTTGTCGCTTCCTGCTCAACCTCACGTCTGAGTGGTGATTCACAGTATGCTGCTACTTTCCAGAGCTATCCCAATGGCGTAGCCGACATAAACCTGCAGCTTAAGCCCAATATGAAATTTGATTACCAGATGACAATATTGCCTCAACCCGGCCAGGCAGATACCCTTGCAGAGGTGTTTAATTACACGGGTCGCTGGGGCAACAACGAAAGCCACTACATCCTTCGTTTTCGCCGCTATCGCAAACCCGATCTTGTAGCCCTGGCCCATCCCGGCTACGAACCTGAAACCAGTGTCACGATAAAGAATGAGCGAACCCTCAGCTTTCCGATTGACGATCCGGAAGTGGTGATATGGGGTGTGAGATGCTATAAGGAAAACTAAAATCTAAGAACTAAGAACTAAAAATTAAAAGCTATTATGAGCTGGAAGCTCGAAGCTCGAAGCTGGAAGCTCGAAGCTGGAAGCTGGAAGCTCGAAGATCGAAGCTCGAAGCTGGAAGCCTTTCCATTCCCGAAATAAAACTCGGGATGGAAACGTCTGGAATAAGAGCTCGAAGCTGGTAGGAAGAGAAATTGATGCTTTATTTATTGTTATTTAGTTTAGAAGAGTTGAAACCACTTTCCCGGGCAAGTGGTCCCTAAACTCCATAAACCTCCTAAACTCCCTCAACCTCAACCTCTGCCTCTCCCTCAACCTCAACCTCAACCTCAGCCTCAACCTCAACCTTTTCAGGGAAGGGAAAAGCCCACTGCTCCTCCTCTTCTCCTGAAGCTTAAATTTAAAATACCAAGATGTCAAAGAACTTTCACGCTGCCCATTCACCATACCCCATTCTGACCAGGCGACTCCCGGTGCGAATGTAGATATTCATTTTTATGGGTAAACAAAGAGCGTTATCTGTTTGGTAATAACGGTATTACACATACAGATCATTACTCCTTACCAGGCAAGAATCAGTCCATCCGGCACTCTTTCCGCACTCTTCCGCCTCTACTGACATTTCGTCATGACAGCCTTCCGCTCTTTTCCTGCCTTTTCCTCTCTTTTCCGCTAAACCACCCCTTCAAATGCCATAATCAGGCAAAAAGATAATAACACGATCCCAACCATCCAGCAATTCCTGCAATCTACCCCCTCCTAACAGTCCAATACCCCCCCGACCCCCTAAAAGGGGGGAGTCGCAACCTATTGAAATAGTGAGGATTGAAAGGTTTGCGCGGGTCTACAGGCAAATTGACCCATCCGGCTACAGCTTCGAGCTTCCAGCTATTTCACTTTTCACTTTTACCTTTTCACTTTTACCTTCCCCCATCTCCTAAAATAATTTTCAGGGTTTTTGTTTGCTTGGCCTCCGAAAATATGAGTAAATACATTCCTGACGGAAAGCCTTTCAAATCAAGTGGCATCACAGAAGGTCCACTACCGCTGATATCCCTTTGATACAACAATTCGCCATAAGCAGAATACAGCTGCAGGGTAAGCGGGTGGGCTTCTGTAAGAAACATCTCAAGAGTAACCATTCCCTTTGCCGGATTGGGATACACTTTAAAGGACCCGGACTCTTCGGACACCACCCCCACTTCCACTTCTAAATGGGCGGTTAAAGCAATATCGAAACCGGGCATTACCAGGGTGGTGCTGGCAGCCTGATCATCCCCAAGTCCTTCAGTATCGCCGCTCCAATATAAGAATTTCCATCCTTCCTCAGCAATAGCCTGAAGGTTCAACGATGCATCCTGTTCAAAATACAGCTTACTGGTGTAGGGCTGCCCGTTTACCTCTATCCAACCGTTGCCGGCGGAGGTGATGGTAAGCGCATATTGAGGTGCCGCTGCCTCGTAAGCGAAAAAAACAAGTTCATTGCTGTAAGTTACTCCTTGTGCATTATTGGCATAAGCCCTGAGATAATACTGTGTTTCGCTCTGCAGGCCGGTAAGCACAGAAGAAAAAAGACCTGCCTGGGTGGCTGGCCCCAGCTGATTGTGAGAATCTTCCAAAGATGGATTTCCGGTTGTATTCCAGCAGAAACCATGCTCA
>JBEPXC010000385.1:0-3168 GCA_041642035.1 Sphingobacteriia bacterium | reverse complement strand
CTTTTCAGGACATACTCAGCCCTATGGCAATGAATGGATTGAATACAACCAGCAATATTTCGCTGTTCCAATACACGAGAAAGGAGTTTACCGCCTTGACTACAACACCATGCTTAATGCAGGAGTACCTCTGGGAAGTTTCGATCCAAGGTCATTTCAGGTTTTTGCAAGAGGAGAAGAACAGGCTATTTATGTAAAAAACCAGACCTCAGGTATTTTTAACCCTGGTGATTACATCGAATTCTTTGCAGAAAAGAATGATGGTTGGTTTGACAATGCATTTTACAGCGACGGTCAGAGGCAGCCCAATGCCAATTTCAGTCTCATCAACGACACTATAACTTATTACCTGACCTGGAATAACTCTCTTAACAACAAAAGATATTCCATTGAGCAGGATAGCTCTTTTGAGGGCTACACCCCTGCCCCATTTTTCTGGTCTACCTCCCGACAGGATTACACTTCACAATACTACGCCGGAGAAACCAACAATTATGGTGTCACCGAACCCCGGTATACCGAAGCAGAAGGATGGTTTGATGGGGCGATCAATCTTGGTCAGAGTAAAACAAAAACCATCCCAACGCCACATATCTATACGGCGGGTCCATCGGCCAACATTGAATTTGCTTTGGCCGGTGCATCCAACTACCGCCCTCTTGATCCTGATCATCACCTGCAGGTGCAATTTGCCGGCTCTGTGGTCGACACCCTTTATGAGGGATATAAATTGATTCATATTAAAAAGTCTATCCCTGCAAATAATTTGAATATTGGCGGAACTGCCTTTGTTTTCAGCTCTGTTAACTCCATTGGCTCACCTGTAGATCGCTCTGCAATTGCATTTGTTTCTGTGCGCTATCCACGGAGCTTCAATATGGGCAATCAAAACAACATGCATATCGAACTTCCTGTTTCTTCGGGGAGCAAAACCCTTATCCGGTTCACGGATTTTGATGCACAGGAATCTGATACCGTCTGGATATATGACCTAAACAATAATTCCCGTACAAGAGCATTTTCACAAAATGGTGTCTACAATGCTCTAATCAGCAATCCTACGCAATTGCGAGAACTATTTCTGACTACACATACGCAAATAAAAAAGATTACCCAAATAAAACCCGTTTCAGGCAATCCCGATGCATTTGCACGGTTTACCAACTATCTTTCCTCCCCTCATGTCGATTCAGACTATCTGATGATCAGTCATAAGAACCTGATGGAAGAGGCCAAAAATTACCAGGATTTTAGAAACAATACCGGGCATAAGGTTTTACTCACAGATGTAGATGAACTCTACCACCAGTTTTCGTATGGGATAAAAAAACATCCGCTCGCTATTAGAAACTTTATTCGTTTTACCCTGGATGAATTTCAACAGAAACCTGACAAGCTCTTTTTAATAGGCAAAACAAGAGGTGCAATGGCATACCGCAAAAACAGCCATGTTTATGCTTCTTCGCTGGTGCCTTCCTTCGCAAACCCCCCATCTGATATTCTTATCTCTTCGGGTCTGGATGGACATGGATATGCCCCGGCATTGGCCACAGGGAGACTTGCTGCCCAAACCCCGGCACATGTCGGCCTTTACCTTGACAAGGCTATTCAATACCACTACAACCAGCAAACTCCACAGGAGTGGATGAAAAACATTTTACATTTTGGCGGGGGGTCAAGCATCAACGAGCAAAATGTTCTGGCAAGCTATCTCCAGCAATACAAAAACACCATGGAAGACACCCTCTTTGGTGGTTATATAAGAACTTTTCTTAAAAGCTCTACGGATCCCATACAAATCAATCAATCTGACTCACTCAAACAAATCATCAACAATGGAGTGAGTTTCATGACCTTCTTTGGCCATGCAGCAGGAATTGGCTTCGATATCAGCATCGATTATCCCTCGGAATACAACAATTTTGGGAAGTATCCCTTTTTGGTGGCCAATTCATGCTTTGCCGGTGATATTTTTGGATCCGGGGTGAATTCGAGTGAAGAGTTTGTGCTGATCGAAGAAAAGGGTGTGATTGGTTATCTGGCGGCCACTTCAGCAACAGGTGCTTATGAGCTTAACCGGTATTCCAACAAGTTCTTTCAAAATATAAGTGGCAAAGATTACGGCAAGCCCGTTGGCCATATCCTCAGAGCAACAATCAGGGAAATTCAAAATTCTAATTTATACATTCGCAATGTCTGCTTACTAAATACCCTGCATGGTGATCCTGCGGTGGTGCTTAATGCTCAGCCCAAGCCCGACTATACTGTTAAATCATCTGATATCTTCTTTTCACCCAAGGAAGTAACTACAGAGATTGACTCTTTTTCTGTTCATATCATCTCCACCAATATTGGTAAAGCGATAAAAGACTCCATGTTTGTTGACCTGCAGCAGAAATATCCTGACGGAAGCATTCAGATTTACACAAGACGGGTACGAACAGCCCTGTTTAAAGATACGCTTACTTTTCGCTTGCCCATAGACAGAGAAAAGGGTTTGGGCATCAATCAATTTATGGTGACCCTTGATGCACTTGGTCAAATTGATGAGCTTAACAAAACTAACAACACGGCAACAAACAATATTTTTATCAAGTCTTCAGATATTATTCCAATATACCCCCTGCAATATGCTATGGTTCCGTCTGAAAATGTAACGCTAAAAGCTTCAACAGGCGATCCTTTCGTAAAAGAAAAGAATTATGTTTTTCAGATAGACACCTCCCCTTCCTTTACCAATCCTTTGTCACAAACTATAACCCGCAAAGGAGGTGTAGTGCAATGGAGGCTCCCCTTAAGCTTAACCGACAGCACGGTATATTTCTGGAGGGTTAGTATCGACTCTGTTTATAATGGATCCTATTCATGGAGAGAAAGCAGTTTTCAATATATGGATGGACTTAAAGGCTGGAGTCAGGCACATTTTAACCAGTTTAAGAACAATCGATACAGCTATGTTGCCTATAATAAAGAGGATGAAAAGTTTGATTTTATCAATTCGGTAAATTCCATCCTGGCTCAGACCGGCATTTACCCCTATCTGGCCTGGACTGAACAGTTTATTCGGGTCAATGGAATAACCATGGTCACCTTTTCCTGTTTGGCAGACGTTGGTAATGGGATGCTCTTTATGGTGTTCGATCCTGTTTCTGCGGATATTCAAAAGAG
>JBEPXC010000384.1:0-3181 GCA_041642035.1 Sphingobacteriia bacterium | reverse complement strand
CTTTAACCAAGCTGTTAAAGATGAGCAAACCGGAAAAGACGTCGTTATGCAAATAGCTGCTATGGCTCCTGTTGCCCTGGATAAGGACAGCGTACCTACTGAAGTGGTTGAGAAAGAAATCGAGATAGGTAAAGATGTTGCCCGTCAGGAAGGTAAACCAGAAGAAATGCTTGAGAAAATTGCTCTTGGTAAACTCAACAAGTTTTACAAGGAAAGCACCCTGCTCAACCAGGATTTTTACAAGGATACCAAGAAAAACGTAGCCCAGATGCTCAATGAAGCGCAAGCGGGTCTTACTGTTACTGAATTTAAAAGATTCGCTCTTTCCTAAGCGCTGATTCTTTGATAATATGTAAAGGGCCTTTGGGCCCTTTTTTATTGGCATCTTGAAAAAAAGCCTTGGCATGGAAGGAAAATTCGTGTAGAATTAAAAAAAAAAAATGTAAACTTGCAATGCTTAAAAAAACCAGAGAAAATGGACAATTATAAAAGAATACTTCTTAAGCTTAGTGGTGAATCTCTTGCTTCGGGTGCCGGTCATGGTATCGATGCTGTAATGCTGCAACGATATGTTGAAGAAATACAATCGGTATACACTGAAGGTGTTGAAGTGGCCGTTGTATTGGGAGGCGGAAATATATTCCGTGGCATGAGTGGCAGTGATAAAGGTTTTGACCGGGTACAGGGCGATTATATGGGTATGCTGGCCACCGTAATCAATTCACTGGCCCTGCAATCGGCTCTCGATACAGCAGGCATTAAATCTATTGTTTTGTCGGGTGTGGCTATAGACCCCGTATGCGAGCGTATGAGCCGCCGCAGAGCCATTGAATGCCTTCAGCAAGGCTTTGTCGTAATCATAAGTGGTGGAACCGGAAATCCGTTCTTTACCACCGATTCTGCTGCCGCACTTAGGGCCGTGGAAATAAAAGCCGATGTGCTGCTTAAAGGTACCCGCGTAGATGGCGTATACACCGCCGATCCGGAGAAAGATCCACTGGCCACTAAATTTTCTGAAATTACCTTTGAACAGGCCTACAGCCGAAATCTTCGCATCATGGATCTTACTGCATTTACCTTATGCAGCGAAAATAATGTGCCCATTATCGTTTTCGATGTCAATAAGAAAGGAAATCTTAAGGAAATTATTATTGAGGGCAAAGCGAATGGTACTTTGGTAAAAAATTAATGTCCCGGGCTGTTTTTGTTGTTAAAAAGATTATTTTTGCAGCTATCAAAGAAAACATTTAACCCATAAGCTATCCTGTTATGAGTGATGAAATAGTATTTTTACTGGAAGAAGCCGAAGAAAAAATGGCCAATGCCATTAAACATCTCGAACGTGAATTGCTGAAGATACGAGCCGGAAAAGCCAACCCACAAATGCTTGATGGCGTTAAGGTTGACTATTATGGTGCCATGGTCCCTTTATCGCAGGTTTCAAACATCAATACCCCCGATGCCAGGAGCATTGTGGTTCAGCCCTGGGAGAAAAATATGCTGGGACCTATTGAAAAAGCCATCATGTCGGCTAATCTGGGCTTTAATCCACAGAATGACGGCGTTTTGATACGCATCGTGGTGCCACCCCTTACCGAAGAAAGACGTAAAGACCTGGTCAAGAAATCCAAGGCTGAAACAGAAAACGGTAAAGTGAGTATCCGAAATGCCCGTAGAGAGGCAATTGACGCTGCCAAAAAACTCGAAAAAGAAGGTATCCCCGAAGACGAAGTGAAAAGATTCGAGACCGATATCCAGGAGCTGACCAATCAATATTCACAGAAAGTAGACAAGATATTTGAAGCTAAGGAAGCAGATATCATGACCATATAGTAGATGAAAAAAAAGAAGCTGTCTTACCTTAAAGGCAGCTTTTTTTTTATCATCACGATCACATCTTCGATAGTTCCCTAAATATTTTCAGTGAATTCGTTTGCTTCCCTTGCCATCCGTTAATGGATTCTGCGTGAATAATGATTTTTCACCAGTACTTTCCCCAATCTTTTTAATAAAATACCCAACAGAATAATTTTTCCAAATTACTATTTGGCCATTGTCGTACCATGGACACATAATAACCATATCATAAGCGTATCATAAGCGTATCATAAGCGTATTTAAACCGTATTATTACGGTTAAAGTACGCTTATGATAAGGCGATGATAGTGTAATATCACTGCCTTGTGCAGCTGTAGGGATGGAGACTGAGGCTGGTGGTTGTTAGGGAAGACAATTCTTGCAGATATCAGGAGTGTTACCTGATTTTAAAACCCTGGACCGGAAGGCATTGAAGGAGGCCGAATTCCAACCATCAGCATGAGTTTTTTCAGAAGCTGACATAGCATGTTGGGGTGTTTTGTCGTAACAGCAGGGTACCATCTCACCATCGCTGGTATATACCATATGACTCCACAACCGGAAACATTTCCTGCCGTTTGTTGCGTCTTTACGGGGCTTCAGGTAGCGGTTATATTTGCTGTCTGTGGGTGTGAATACCTCCTGCCCACGGTCTGAATAGATTTGCATGCTTTTAAATTCGAGCATATCTGCACCCAGATCTGCCACAAAATTACCCGCTTCTTTTAACTGATGCTCATTGGTGTTGTTTACAAGAAACTGAACCACAATGAGTGGATGACTCTTTTTCAACTTATTTTTCATCGCACTCAGTCGGGCAATGCCTTCCACCACTTCATCAAAATTACCGCCGTGACGATACTGTTCATAGGCATGGGCATCAATTCCATCCAACGATATGATAAGCCTGCTCAGACGACTGTCGAGGATTTTTTGGCAATGACTTTCATTGAGAAAATGACCATTGGTTGCTATTACAGTATAAAAGTTTTGTTGTGCGGCATTTTGGATTATATCGTAGATATTGGGGTGCAGGAAGGGTTCTCCCTGAAAATACAGGTTGCAATAAAATGCATGTTTTTTGTGTAGCAGCAGTTTTTCTCTTACCAGTGCAGGATCGGAGAGCTTTCGGGTTCTAAGGGTTTTGCCTGTGCCTGTATAACACTCCGGGCACGAGAGATTGCAAATGGCCGCGGTTTCAAAACTGATGGAAAAAGGGCCACCCCATAGTATTACACGTCTGAAAATTAACGAAAGCCTGTAGGAAACAAGAATTCTAATGTAATTGCATATCCTGCCTGGCGTAAGCTTTGGCCAAAGCCT
>JBEPXC010000383.1:0-3182 GCA_041642035.1 Sphingobacteriia bacterium | reverse complement strand
GACAGGGTGAACTTGCGGTGAAATTCAATTTGATACCGCGCCAGTCTTTTCTTTCGTAAACGAATATCCTCATGGGCAAACATGGCACTTTCTTTAAGTTGTCGCACCAGGTTCATTGCATTGTTGGTAATATTCTTTTTCCTGTTAAGATCTTCCAAATCATCCATTACCATTAATGCTAAATTAAGGGTATCATTTAAACGATTGCGTGAAATGCTGTCCATCGAACTGTAATGATAGAGCTTATACCATGAGTTTTCGAGAAATTCATGTTTCTTAGAGGTCATTATTTGAGATAGGGAATCCTCAAAATGCAACAACTGACTAATATTCAGCATACGGAAATTGGAACGAAACAATTGCTCGTCAGTGCGGGAAAGAGCAAAACCACTAAGATCAAATTTGCGTACCTGCTCATCAAAATAGGTGCGTTGAAAAGGACGGGATTGATCTCTGGAATCACTGGGTTCTACTTCCTGGTAATTAGAGCCATTGTAAAGAGTAAGCACCAAAAAGGTCTCATCATCGGTCATGGTCATGGTTCCCCACTCGGCGGTGGTTACATTGGTATTACCTCTTCGTTGACTGTGATCATAAATTTTAATCCTTTTCAAGATGTCCCCATCGCCTTCTTTTTCTTCAACCCTTATAACAAAATTGTCTATTCCCTTATAATAAACTCCTTCCATGATATTAAAAGTAGGACGTTGTTGCCTTACATCATAAAGGAGTGATCCCATTTTCAGATTGGCCACCGGCAATACATTGTTGGAAAAATAAAATGCCGAAAACACGAAAAAAAGGGAAATAACTACCAAGGGCCACATAACACGCATCAGGGAAATACCTGCCGACTTAAGGGCTATTAATTCATAATTCTCTCCTAAGCTGCCAATTGACATTATAGAAGAAAGCAAAATGGCCAAAGGTAGTGCCAGGGGGACAAAAGTAGCTGAAGCATAAAACAACAATTCACCTATAATATACCATTCCAAACCCTTGCCTACCAGATCATCAACATATTTCCACAGAAACTGCATCAGCAAAATAAACAACGATATAAAAAAGGTCATTACAAATGGCCCTATATACGTTTTGATTACTAAAAAATGTAGTTTCTTCACCTGAGTAATCCTATTATTATCCTTAAGAAAAACTATGGTTTCTCATCTTACCTTTATCCTGTTGCTAGGGCATATAGCCTTCTTTGTTTTTGTGACTGCAAATATACAACTCATACCCGATAATAAAAGGCAAAAAGAGAAAATAAGAATTTAACGTTTTGCCATTTTCAGGCGGGAATTATTTAACATAACTCCTTGAAAATTCAGTGATTCATGTAAAAGCACCCGTTTTAGATTGAGTATCTTTGAAAATATTCAAACTTACAGCCTCAAACTGTTGTTAGTTTATTGATCAAGATACTTACATCGTATCAATCATTTTTAATGCCTTTTATGAATAAATACCTTCCGGTTATGTTATCCAAAGAAAGATTATCGCTCAACATCATTGTATTAATAACGTTTCTTTTTATGGGTTCGTGTATAACCCATAATCGATTTGCCGAGTTTAAACGAAAAAAAGTGCATCATTTTGAAATGGTATCCCTTGGTGGTGTTGAACAGGCTGTACTAATAAACGGAAAAAATGTCAATAACCCAGTTATGCTTTATTTGCATGGAGGTCCCGGCTTTCCCATGCTCCCTTTTGAACCTTTCGATGTAAACATGAGGAAGCTGGAGGAAAATTTTACCATCGTATATTGGGAACAAAGAGGCACAGGAAAATCATTCAATAATTCAATCTCTACCGAAAGTATGAATGTTGAGCAGTTTGTTAATGATACACGAGAAGTGGTAGAATATATACGAGAAAAACTTAATGTAGAAAAGGTCTACCTATGGGGTCATTCGTGGGGGAGTAATCTTGGGGCCATATATGCAAACCGGTATCCCGAAACATTGCATGCCTATATATCAACAGGGCAAAGTGTCAATCCTTTTTTAAATGAAAGATTGGCTTATGAATTTGTACTGGCCAAAGCACAGAAAGAAAACAACAGAAGGGCTCTAAAACAACTGGCTCGCATTGATACCGTACCCGAAAACTATAGAGTTAAAGATGCTTTAACCATTAGAAAATGGGTCTATAAATATGGGGGTATAGTATTTGACAATGTTAATGAAAGACCTTATGTTGATCTTGAAGAAATGAAAGTAATTCTGTCCTCTCCTGTATACCCCTGGATGGCAAAGCTCAATATCATTCTCAATCCTTATTTTAGCATTAATACGCTTTGGGAAGATCTAAAAGGACTGAATCTATTGGCTACTGCCCCACGCATTGATGTTCCGGTATATTTCCTAATAGGGCGTCATGACATTATCGTCTCTCATGTGCTGGCAGAAAAGTATTTTAATCATTTAAAAGCTCCTGAGGGAAAACAACTCATCTGGTTCGAAAACTCTGCCCACCGTCCCTTTTACGAAGAAAGTGAAAAATTCCATTCAGTGATGAAGGAGATACATCATCAAACCTATTTTCCCGGAATCACACGTCAATAAATAACCATACTTGCAGTGGTTTAGCGCTTCAACCTGGGGTATACTTTCCCTTTTCGGTCTCTATACATGTATACTATTTAATACAAAATAACTTGTCATACAACGGTATTATTTGTATTTTAGTAATGATTATGCAACAACAGCAAGGGTAATTCATGTATTAGTAAGTAAATAATACACAGATGAACCATACATTTAGTAAAGTAGCTTCTAATGCTCATGCAGAGAAGGATAAATGGATAGAAAAATATGCCCGATTAGGATATGTTGCCAAAGGAATAACCTATTGCCTTGTGGGTGGATTGGCTGTTACTGCAACCTTGAGCGGAAGTGGTAATGGTGATGGACGAAAAGAAGCTTTTCAGGAGGTTCTTTATCAACCTTTCGGAAAAATCATGCTGGCTATCATTGCTTTCGGTTTGTTAGGCTATTCCATATGGCGATTTATCCAGGCGATAAAGGATACGGAGAATAAAGGCACAGACACTAAAGGCCTGGTAAAACGTATAGGCTATGCCATAAGTGCCATTACGTATGCAGCCTTTACGGTTTATGTTGTATCCCTTATTACCGGTAGTGGAACAGGAGGTGGTAATGGAGGAGGAGACTCAAAAA
>JBEPXC010000382.1:0-3199 GCA_041642035.1 Sphingobacteriia bacterium | reverse complement strand
GAAGGTAGCAAATGAATTTTAACAAAAGGATCTTGTTTGTCGAGAATAAACTGCATAATAGCATTTTCAAATTCCGATCCATCAGCTGCATGGGCAGGCATAGTCTTTGAGTAGATGGCAACAGGATAACTGGCACATTGCAAAGCATGAGTTTTTAAACGCCCAGATTCTTTATATCCCCCGGAAATATCCTCAATTCTCACATAGGTCATGTAGGCTTCCCTGCATCTCCCCGAGCGCATGTTCTGACTGGCCTGTCGGTAAAGAGGCTCGCTCTGGGCTTCGATAAAAAGCTTCTGAACATCAAGATAGGAGGGATTAATCTTATAAACATCGCCAAGAGCATGCGCAGCAGCATTAAATTCCTGGTTCATCAACAACAAAGTGCCCTCTTTATATCTCTCATTCAGAGCATCCATCATACGCTGACGGGTATCCTTATAGCGTGGATCGATAGCCACCACCCGGGACCATTCATCATATGCTGCAATGTAATTTCGTTCACTGAAATAACGTGTGCCACTTTGGTATATAGGTTCTACAGTAGCAATATTCAAATAAGATTTGGTCTCTTTAAAGTCTGGTCTGATGTTATAGATTTCGTCAAAAACTGCTTTGGCTTCGGTATAGTTGCTTTCCCCCAATAACTTCAGGCCAGACTCATACCGATCATTAAGATACTGATCCTGTGCATTCTCATACAAGCGTTGGGTAGAATGATCTATTTGCACATCCACTCCGGTTCGTTTTACCCTGTTAACAAAATCTTCAATAATCAAAAAATCATACACTACTTTTTGGTAATCACCCTGATTATAGGCCTGGCTGATATCCTGTGATGTAGCATCAACATACATAAATCCGGCCCGTCGTAAGGCACTCTTGTATTCAATTTTTTTTGGTTTTCTCAGTGCACTGCGGTAATACAATTCGGCAGCTTCTTTATACATGCCGGCCATTTCAAGTTCGTATGCCTGTTTGGCCATCTTCTTAGTTGCACAGCCTGGGAGGAGGAACAAAAGGGTAATTAAGAACAAAAGGGTAGAGTTTCTATGCATAACTATATCTTTAGACGGTAAAATTAGTAATACTTTTCAAAAATTTTTTAAGTGTATTGCGGTATTTACTAACAAAAAGCCTTCCAAAGACAATTTTCTCTGGAAGGCTCATTAAAAATAAAGTAAAAAAGTGAGGGTAAATTATTTGGTTTCTCCTCCACCAAATAACACCAGTCCTTTTATATAAAGTACCTTTTCGGAAGTTGCCCCGGCAGCAAATTTTTTTCCGGCAATACGTTTATCGGAGAAACCACCAAAGATGGCACTCACATCGTTTTTTATATCCCAGTCATCGGGTACGCGAAGGGTAACTCCTCCAAATATACATAGTATGTCGATAGCATTAATCCCCAGGGCCATATCTGACCCTCTTAAATCAATCTCAGAGCCTCCAAAAATAGCCGTTAACCGACCGCCACGAAAATTATTGGTTCTTATTATTTTTTCTCCTCCCCCAAATATGCTTACATCATTCACAAAATCATTTGAAGGTTCAGTTTCACCAGTGTTGAGATCCTTTACCGTATAAGATTGTCTTCTCAGGATTAGAAACAGGCCGGCAACAATAAGTATAATGGGAATACTTAAACGCAATACATCTCTAACCGTCAGGGCAAAAATATCTGTAGCCAGAAAAACAGAGCCTACCAGAATCAGGATAATTCCCGTGGTGTTGTTCCTTTCCGTAATGAGAAACACCAACCCCAGAACAATAAGCAGAGACTTCCAGGAAAACAGATAAGAGGGTAATTCTATGGGTACAATATCGTAGTATTTTAACAAAAGGATAACCCCAACCACAAACATTATTATCCCAGCCAACAATCGTTTTTCACCATAAGATTTCATAGCCAAAAGTATTTATTAAACATTTATTGATTCATTCCTTCCAGATCACTGATATGTAAATTAAGGGCCTTAACGCTAATAATTATTTCCCAGATGCTAATGGCCAGAGATATGATTAAAGCCACCAACCCAAGTCCGAATATTATCTCCGCAGCCAAATTGCTATTTATATATATTAAAAACATACTCATTACACACAATAGCAGGCTAGCCACTCCATACACCTGCATGCTTTTAATCAGATAGATTCTTTTTCTCAAATTAGAAATTTGCCCATACAAAACCTTTGTCGGATCGTTTTTATATAATGCATGAAGACTACGCACCAGCTGGGCCAGAGTTAGAAAACGATTGGTGTAGGCGAGCAATATCAATGAAATAGCCGAAAAAAGCAGCGCAGGCGTGGTCAGGGTTAAGGTCTCCATGTATTACAAACAAAGGTGTATAGGTTATAATATCACGAAATTAGTATTAATTTTACATATTTCATTAATTGTACGATGATATTTTAGGTTTAGTCATGCTCTATAGAGCTTACAGCGACTATTAAGGGATCAACAAAATTAACGTAAGTTTAAATCATAGTTTTTTGACAAGTATTCCAGTAAAAGTATTAAACAAAACCTAATAATGGCTGTTAGATGCCTATAAAAACTAATAAAGCATCCAAATGAAGGCTAGAAACAAATACTTTACTATTTTATTTTTCCTGCAGTTAACCCTTCTGTCTTTTACAGCTCTGCCACAAACTGGTAGCATCAGAGGACGTGTATACAATCAAAAGAATAATGAGCCCTTACCTTTTACCAATATCATCATCTTTGGAACTACCATAGGCAGCACCACGGACCTGGATGGAAATTTTATCTTTACCGGACTGGAGCCCGGATTTCTCAGACTCCAGGTTTCTGCAGTAGGTTTTGAGCGCAGAATAACGGAGGAATTTCAGGTAACCAATGCCCGTGCAGCTAATATTGACATTCCCATGCGTGAAATAGACCTACAGCTGGAGGAAGTGATAGTAGAAGCACCCGTATTTCAAAAAAGAGAAGAGAGCCCGGTTTCTCTGCGTCGGCTTGGCATATCTGAAATAGAACGCAACCCCGGTAGCAACAGGGATATTTCGCGTGTCATACAGTCCTTACCGGGGGTAGGGTTTACGCCTTCTTTTCGTAATGATGTGATCATACGGGGTGGTGGACCCAATGAAAACCGGTTTTACCTGGACGGGGTTGAAATTCCCAACTTAAATCACTTTGCCACTCAGGGAGCCAGCGGTGGTCCTGTAGGCA
>JBEPXC010000381.1:0-3227 GCA_041642035.1 Sphingobacteriia bacterium | reverse complement strand
TCCGGGCTGAAAGCCATCAATGCCATAATGGCTAAGTAGCCGGTAGCTCCCGCATGACCTACAGAGGAATACAATGCTGCAATAATGAAAAAAGCCGGTATAACGATGATTAAATACTCCACGATTTATTTTCTTCCCTTTAATGGTGTAGATTTTGTGAAGCATTAAAAACCTGCATTCCCTGTCGGATAAGCTGTTGTGTTTGCCCCTTTATTCTCATTCCTTCATAAATGTTGATATCACAATGCTGATGCTGTGTCGCAGCCGACAGCTCAACCTCAGTGGAGGGATTGAACAGCAACAGATCGGCATCATATCCTTTGGCTATCATTCCTTTGTTTTGCAGTCCAAATATAGTAGCAGCATTGCCCGAGCTCAGCTGTATGAATTGTTGCTGGTTGATTTTTTCTTTC
This sequence comes from Sphingobacteriia bacterium, assembly GCA_041642035.1. Classification (GTDB taxonomy): domain Bacteria; phylum Bacteroidota; class Bacteroidia; order Bacteroidales; family UBA7960; genus SKVR01. Next base: position 2,814 of record JBEPXC010000381.1, on the reverse strand, counting down.
TTTAACCCAAAATGATGCATCAGGGGGATTCTAAATTCAAGCCCTCCTGCACCATTGGGTATCAGCGTAAAATTATCTCTGCCTGCACTTTTCTGTGCCATGTTGAAGGGGCAATGATCGGTGCCTATGGTGTCGAAGGTGCCTAGCTGTAGATGCTCCCACAGCATCTCCCGATGAAACTCTTCTCTTGCCGGAGGACTGAATACGTATGGAGCAGTGCTCTCAAAGCTGCCTTCGTAAACCCTGTCATCCAGCAGCAAATATTGCGGGCAGGTTTCGGCATAAACGGGGAGGCCTTGTTTTTTGGCCCGGGCGATGTAATCGGCTGACTGAGCCGTAGAGATGTGCACAAAATATGTTTTGCATCCCGTTTTTTGTATCAACTCAATAACTCTCGATACGGCATTGCTTTCCGTCTGTGGAGGACGGGAAAGAGGGTGGAAGCGTGGGTGTGTACTCCCTTCCCTGATGAATTGTGCACGCAAGGCCTCTATGGTATCATCCTCTTCTGCATGCACAAGCACAATAGCATCAAGCTTTGCTGCAATACGCATGATTTGCTCCAGCTCTTCATATCCAATGCCGATATTTTTGCGGTATGCCAGATAGGTCTTAAAGGATTGGATGCCTTTTTCCTTCACACACCTCTCCATCTGCTGTTCCATGTCGGGCAACCAGCCACTTATGCCCATATGAAACTTCAACCCTATGGGGCAATCTTTGGCTTCCTCCCATCGCTGCTCCAGTGCTTCTGAAAGATCCTGCCCCCTTTGTGGTGTGACAAAATCAATGATATGTGTATTCCCTCCGGCCAGGGCTGCCCGACCGCCGGTGATAAAATCATCAGCAGAAAAGCCTGCGGGGGTTGGAAGCGACAGGTGAACATGAGGGTCAATACCTCCGGGCATCACCCATAAACCACTGGCATCGATGAGCTCATCATCAGGAGCAGGCGCCAGGGTTCCGGGTTTCTCCAGGGCTTTTATTTTACCGTTTTCCAATCTGATGTCTGCTGTAAAGCTTTTGTCAGGATTTAGTATGTAGGCATGTGGAATGATTATCGACATAGTTTGCTTTCAAGGGGGTTTAACGATCATTGTTTTAACCGGCTCCACAGGCGGCGTGCCTGTTCACGCGATTCCTCAAGTATATCCTCCTCATTGAGCCAGGCATGTTTCCGGTTTTTGAGGATGAGTTTTCCTTGTGAGATGAGATGTATGACCTGTGAGGAGTTCATGCCATAGAAGAAGTGTCCTGCAAAATTTTCCTGGGTAATGGGTGTAGGCGTTTTGTAATCCAGGATCATCAGGTTGTTTTCGCCATCTCCCGTGAAATGGTTGTTCTTCAGATAGTGATGCACACTTCTCAAGCGGTTATACACCTTAAGAGGATCGAGCTGTTCATGATTCATGCCTGTAAACCATGCTGTACGAGCCGATGCAAACATATCGCTGTGCATCCCATCGGTGCCCAGCATAATATTTTCACCCAGGTCATCCCCGGTAAAGATGCCCACCTTATTGTTGAGGTTGCTGTCGTAGTTCACTGCAATATAAGCCTCTGAATTTATCAAAAGCTCCCGTTCGTGTTGATTAAGGTGGATGGCATGCACCCAGATGTTTTTTGTCAACTCCAAAAATCCCAGGCCGGCATAGCGTTCTACGACTCGTTTGCCGTATTGCTGTATACAAAGATCTTGGTCTACGGGGTCTTCTGCCAGGTGTGCGTGTATTCCGGTGTTATGGGTTTGTGCAATTTTAAGTGCCTTTTTCAGGGTATCGTCCTCAAGGGTGAAGCTGGCATGCAGTCCCACCAGCCCCTGACGGCTTTGCAGGTAGCTTTGTGTCTCTTCCAGGGCTTCCATGCTTTTGCCTTTGCCGTTTCTGTCGGTTATTTCGTAGGCCAGCAGATGCTGTAGCCCTGCTTCCTCAAGGGCACGGGCGATGATTTCGAGCGATCCCCGGGTAAGGGCAGGCGATGAATGGTGGTCGATGATAAAGGAGCACCCTGTGCGGGCAGCAGCCAAAGCAGTTGCCAGGGCACTGGAGCGTATCATGGCCTCATCGAGTGCATAATCCAGTTTCCACCAAACATATTCCAGTTTCTGTTGAAAATTGGCCGGATATTTCTGTGGCTGAGGCATGCCACATGCCAGTGCCGAATAAATATGATGATGGGCATTGGCCAGGGAGCGGGTTATATACAGACCCCTACAATCAATGGTTTGCATATCAGCCGGCAGCTTATCCGGCTGCTTAAAATAGACCACGCCATTGGGCCCTTCTTCCACCCAGCAATCGGTTTGTGTAAAAGCAAGGGTCTGCCAGTTGATATGAGTACCGTTTTTGAGATGAAGCATTTGGATAAAGATCTGTTTATAATAGGTTTAATATCATACTCTCTTGCCAGTGGACTGATGGGTGTGTTGAGTTTATTTTCCTTTTGGTTCCTCCTTAATGGGTTGCAAGGGTAATCGGTATCTCCTGTCGCCATCAAAGCGGCAAAAGGCATTGGCAACAGCTGCAGCCGTGGGGATAAGGCCTATTTCGCCCAGACCTTTGGCGCCATAAGGACCAACAGGATCGGGCACTTCAATGCCTATCACTTCGATGGGAGGGGTTTCGTGCGCCCTTAGCACCTTGCAGTCCTTCAGCTTTGTGCTCAGGAGCTGGCCGTTTTCCATAGGAAGATTTTCGCTAAGCGCATAACCAAGGCCCATGTGCACGGCTCCTTCTATCTGGCCTTCAAACATGATGGGGTTGAATATTTTTCCGGCATCATGGGCGGCATATATTTTCTCGATGTTTCCTTTTT
>JBEPXC010000380.1:0-3260 GCA_041642035.1 Sphingobacteriia bacterium | reverse complement strand
TGTATGGTTATGGCCCAGGCAAGCTTCAGAGGGAATTGCGTAAAAGATCCAATCACACTCTCTTTGATTTCCTTGGTCTGTGCATCCAGGGCATAGCGGGTGTTCTCCCAGGTAAGCGGCGTTACGGTAATATCATCTGAATCTCCGGGACATTGAACATAAATAGCATTATCTTCAACATTTATCACCTTTCCTATCTTGCCATTGTAGAACAGCTTGTCGGGCGAAGGGTCGTTCTTTACAAACATTACTTGCGCACCCACCTTTATCGTCAGCCTGTCTTCAGTAGGGTAGGAACCCTCCGGAAATTCGCCTTCTATCTGTGCGGTAAAAAGCATTTTGGAATGGCTGATCTCATCGAGCCTTCTCAGGTTGATCTCCCGGGCCTGGTTGTTATGGGTGGTGAGGGTAATATAGCCTTCGGTTTGCATTTCGCTCACATCCTCGCGGTAGCGTCGGTTAAGACTGGTGAGCACTTGTTCATCCAGGTGGTTATCCCTGATTTTGTTGAGCAGACCAATAAAGCGTTGATCGCTTTGCCGGTAAATATGCCTGAGCTCAATGCTTACATAGTGTGTTTGTCGCAACGCATGGCTGCCAAAAAAGAAAAACGTGGTATAATAGCGTGAGAGCAGTTCTCTTTCTTCTTCTTTTACCACAGGTGGAAGCTGCTGCAGATCTCCAATGAGCAGCAACTGGACCCCACCGAAAGGAAGGCTGCGGTCGCGGTAATGGCGCAGAACCCGGTCTATGCCATCGAGTAAATCGGCCCGTACCATACTCACCTCGTCGATGATCAATAAATCCAGACTCCTGATGATGTTGATCTTCTCCTTTCTGAGCTTAAAAAACCGTTTGTCCTGTGGTTGATTCACCTGATTTCCCTCAGGCAAAACAGGGCCAAAAGGCAGTTGAAAAAACGAATGAATAGTCACCCCTCCGGCATTGATGGCGGCTACACCTGTGGGTGCTACCACTACCGAGCGCTTGAAGGAAGAGGATTGGATTTGTCTTAGAAAAGTTGTTTTTCCTGTACCTGCGCGTCCGGTAAGGAAAAGATTTCGCCCCGTGTTCTCTACAAACTCATACGCCAGACGCAGCTGAGGGTTTTCTGTGAAGTTCATTGCTTTTTTGATTTTGAAGGGAATAATTGTTAAATGTAGCAAATTTTACTGCATTGACCAATGCGTGAGATGTAAAAAATGTGAATTTGTTGGGTGGGGGTGGGGTGCCATTATATGGGTGGTTTTAGGGGGACACTATGGGGGGCTGGCGCCATTAAAAAGGTGGTTTTTGTGGGACATTGTGGGACAGAAAGTGGGACAAGTGGGTGTGCGTCACCATATGCATACCGTCCGCCACCTCTGTGTCCCATGCAGTCCCACTTGTCCCACAACACAACACCCCCCAACCCGCCCCAAACCAAGTCCGTACTTAAACCGTATTTAAACCGTAATTTTACGGTTTAAATACGGTTTAAGTACGGACTTGGTACAGCGCTAATACAACAATGACACCTTCTTGTTGCAAGAGGTGTCATTGTTGTATTACCCGTAAAATATTATTAAAGAATGCGCCGGGCCCTAGCAGCCACCTTGTGCAGCTTCAGTTGGGGTAGCCGCTGATGGGATAGATGAGGAGGGGGGACTACCTTTGTCGGATGTTCCTGTTCCTGCACCGGTGTACATAAAACGATTATAATCAAATTGTGCTTTCTCTTCTTTGTAATGGGCAAAACCGGGATCAACATTTTCGATGCCGTATTTTTTGGCCATTTCAAAATTGCCACCCAGGATCATGATGTTGGTCTCCAGGCCATGGGCTATGAGCAGCATGCGTGCTGTTTGTGCAACCGACTCTTTGCCGGCATAAAATACCGGAGTATACTGTTGTTTCTTTATCTGCTTCAGACTGGATTTTTCAAGCAATTGATCTAATGGAATATTTATGGCCGTGGGTAGATGCTCTTTCTGATATTCTTTCTCAGAGCGTAAATCCACCAGTTGGTATTTATCTGTTTGTTCTGTAACAATGCTGTTCAACAGAAAATAGTTGATGATATAATCGTCCTTCTGAAGCTCTTCTACTACTTCATTGTTGGCTCTCCCATAGTTGTTGGTGGAAAAAAAACTTACCAATACCACAATGGTCACAAAGCCAAAGGCGAGCAGACTGATGTTTCGGAGGTTTGTAGTTGAATTCATAGCGTACTTCAATTTTAAGTCTTTGAATGGGTAATGTTAGCAACCACCTGATCCGGCAGGCAGCTCTACAATGGTTTTAACAGGTTGGGGAGTGTTGGCTTCTTTGGGCAGGGCATTGCCTTCCAGGAAAAGTTGCCGTGCCTTGCTGATGAATCGGTGAGAGAACTCTTCTTCCTGATCCAGGGGGTCTGTTGGCTCTGCTGAACCGTTAAACAAGGTTTCGAACATCCCGTTGAGGCCTCCTTCGAGAACGTAAATTTCTTCAAAGCCGGCTCTCTTGCTTATGGCCCATGCCAGATCTGCAGAGCTTTCGCCGAAGCTATAAAAAACTTTTTTAGTGGTGTTGTTGCTGAAGAAATCTCTGTAGGTGCGGCCCAACAGTTCGTCCATTGTAATATTTACAGCGCCGGGTAAGGCAAACTGCGCGAAATCCTTAGGGTCTCTTACATCTATGAGGATAAAATCTTTCTCCTGCTTAATAATCTTAAAGGTGGTCTCTTCAACGCCTATGAAGCGATCATCCTGCTCCAGCATGACGAGCAAATCTTGGGAGGATACTTCCTGGAAATTGCTTTTTCGCTCTGCGGGCAGGAAGATGTATATGAACATGGCCAAAAGCAACAAACCTCCTGGCACCAGGTAGGAGGGACGCTGACTGATGATGCTTTGGGGGGTTTTGTTCACGTTGTCCTCAATTTTTTGGGTAATAGCAAAGGCCGCAATGGCCATCACCACCAGAAGGAAGGCAAACCATGATTTTGAGATTCCCAGGCTTTCGTATACAAAGAGGTTGCCCATGAAATATCCGTTGTATAAAGGTTCCCATTCATTATAGAAGTGGCCAAAGATAAATATACCTGCCATGGCACCTATCAGAAATATCATGGCATCGATTTTTCCCACCGTGGCCGCTACGATGCTTGTACCGGGGCAATACCCTCCCAGGATAAAACCTACACCCATTATCGCTCCTCCTACAACAGCCGACCAGAGGTAGGTGGGGTTGATGTATACCAGGCTCATGTCTATCCAGCCCATGAAGCCCAGAAAAACAAG
>JBEPXC010000379.1:0-3261 GCA_041642035.1 Sphingobacteriia bacterium | reverse complement strand
CTGGTACCTCTTGCCATCGGGCTTAACTTTAACTTCTTAACCCTGATGACCGATTTTGACCCCCAGGTATACCTGGGTGGCGACAATGCCGCTTTCTGGGGTCCCATGTCATGGACTGTTATCTTCGGTCTAACGGTAGCGACCTTCCTCACCCTGGTCATTGTGCCGGCCATGTATCAGATCATCCTGGCTACCCACCGCAAAATTCGGATATGGTTAAAAGGTGAAGAAAAGACTTTTGGGTAATACACCCAATGGACTTCTATTCTGGTTTACGTCTATACTTCCACATGCAAAGCCCTCGCAAAACGAGGGCTTTGTCTTTATAAGAGGCATTCAAAAGAATCTGGATTCATAAGCAGGCCTTTTGTTTCCGGTTAAAACGTGTTGCGCCGATTGAATAATTATCCCTTCCGTGTCTTTATGCCTGAAACAAACTCCGTATTTCTCTCTATTATAAGCGTTTGATATTTGATACATTTACACTCTCTGAGCATACGGAAGACCATCTTCCCTTGTTCCGACAGATAATGATTCAAATCAAACAATATGGTTGTAAGAAAAGTACCGTTTATTTTACCTATCATAGCCCTTCTCTTTCTCCATCCCCTGGCGGCAAACAATAGTCAGATCGGACTTACTGTCGCTGAAAAAGAATGGATTACGCAAAATCCGGTGGTGAGCATGTGTGTTGATCCCGACTGGTATCCTTTTGAAAGCATCAACCGAGAGGGGGAGCATATTGGCATTTCGGCCGAATTAATAAAAATCATCAGCCAGAGAACAGGTCTCACATTTGAGTTAATACCCACAAAAGACTGGCAGGAGACCCTTGAATACTCCAGAGCGGGAACCTGCGACATCCTCAGCTTTCTGAATCAATCAAACCAAAGGGATAATTGGCTCATTTTTACCCAACCCTATTTTACCGAACTAAATGTGTTCATCACCCGTGAAGACCATGAATATATCACGGACCTGGCAGGTCTGGACAATCACAGCATAGTAATACCGAGTCAAACCAGTATAGAGGAAACCATCCGACGCGAATACCCAAACCTGAATATCCTTATTGTAGACACAGAAACCGATGCCTTTAAAATGGTCAATGACCGCAAGGCCGACATAACCCTGCGTTCGCTCACCATGGCAGCATACACCATTAAAAAAGAAGGCTGGTTCAATCTGAAGATTGCCGGGCAGTTGCCACAAATAAGCAATAAGCTACGTATGGGTGTTACAAACCAGGATACTGTCCTACAAAGCATACTAAACAAGGGAATAGCAACCATTACCCCAAAAGAAGTTCATGATATTGTGGATGATCACATTTCCGTTAATGTGATTGGGCCGGTAGATTACCGCCCGTTGACCATCGTAATTATCTTCTTTAGTATAGTATTGGGCTTGGGCTTGTTGTGGAATAAGCAACTACGTAATCTCAATAAAGAACTGCAGGAGAAACGTAACCGGCTATTGGAGATAAGCCATAAACAACGTAAAGATATAGAATACCGTAAACGCATGGAGAAAGAGTTGCGTGCCCACCAACAGCAACTGAAACAACATTCGGAAATGATACGCCTGTTGATGAATTCCACTGCTGAAGCTATTTACGGCGTCGATAACCAAGGTGACTGTACCTTCATCAACCAGGCAGGACTCAACATTCTGGGGTTCGATAACCAGGAGCAGGTGCTGGGCAAGAATATGCACCAGCTCATCCATCATACCAAAACCGATGGCACCCATTATCCTATTGACCAATGCACTATCCATACCTCTTATTCCCAAAACAGGAAAAACAACAGCTACAATGAACTTTTCTTTAAGGCCGATAATACATCCTTCCCGGTAGAATACTGGTCCTACCCCATCATTAAGGACAAAGAAGTTATTGGTGCAGTAGTGACTTTCTTCGATATAACCCTTCGCCTGCAACATGAGCAGGCCATCATGGAAAGTGAAAGGAAGTATCGCCTTATTACCGAAAATACCTCTGATATGATCTGGGTATATAACCTCAATTTCAACGGCTTTACTTTCATAAGTCCTTCTGTTCTCCAGCTCAGAGGATATACCGTTGAAGAAGCCCTTCAGCAGAACCCCAGCGACACGCTCATGCCAAAATCACTCGAACTGGTAGAATACATGATCGAAGAAGCGGCTATAATGCTCCGAAAGAATCCTCAACTGGAAATTGACACCCAAAATATAGAGCTTCAGCAGCCCTGCAAAAATGGCGACATCATATGGGTTGAGGTAACTACCATGATTCGCCTGAACAAACAGGGTGAGATGGAAATTACCGGGGTAAGCAGAAACATAGAGGAAAGAAAAAAGATGGAGGCAACCATCCTCTACAAAAACGATATGCAACAACTGGTAAACACGCTATCAACAGATTTCATCACGGCCAGCATCGAAAATATAGATAATAAGCTCATAAAAGCTCTTAAGATGGCAGGAGAATTCTTCAGGATGGACCGTGCTTATTTGTTTGTTCATACATCCGACAAGAAGTTCTTTTACATCAGTCATGAATGGTGCGCTGAAGGCATAGAGCACAGTTATGAAGACAAGCAGGAGATTGCTTTCTCTGATTTCCCCTGGTGGAATGATCAGATCAAGGACAATGAACCCATTTGCATAAACTCTGTTGATGACCTGCCTCAGGAGGCAGTAAAGGAAAGGGGAGAAATGCAACAACAAAACATCAAGTCGCTCATGTGCTTTCCGGTTATGATCAATGGAATCATCAATGGCCTGTTAGGCTTTGATGCCGTAAAAGAGCAAGTTGATTTATCTCCCGAGCAAAAGCTCAGCATGCAACTGATCACCAACATCATCTCTGATACCCTTGAACGGATTAAAGCTGAGAGGGCACGCATTGAATCCGAGAAAACCTCCCGCGAAACAGCTGCGCGCTACCAGGCTTTTATCGATGCATCTAATACGGGTGCCTGGGAGTATAATATACTTACCGCCAACCTATGGTGCAGTCCTGAATACTTCGGCATGCTGGGATACAACACCAGGGAATTCGATCTCTCTTCCGAAAACAATGCATACAGTATCTGGACGCAGCTCACCCATCCCGATGACTTTGCACAAACCAACACTTATATGCAGGAGTTCCTGAAAAACCCCCAAAACATCTACCAACAGGTGTTTCGCATGAAACACAAAAACGGGAGCGATGTATGGATTTTATCACGGGGCAGAAATCTTATCGATCATACCGGTCAGCCGGGACCGGTA
>JBEPXC010000378.1:0-3272 GCA_041642035.1 Sphingobacteriia bacterium | reverse complement strand
GAGGGGATCTGGTCCATGCGGTTTGAAACGATACTCAGGGCATCGGCATAGAGGGTAAGGTCGGTCAACAAGACCAATACCTTCTCTCCTTTTTCTGCAGCATAGTATTCGGCAGCTGCCAGGGCCATATCAGGCACCAGCAAACGTTCAACGGGAGGATTCTCCGTTGTATTGATAAATCCCACGATGCGATCGAGTGCGCCGGCATCATCAAATACCTGCTTGAAATACAGGTAATCGTCGTTGCTAAGCCCTACCCCACCCAGAATAATCTTATCGGCTTTGGCGCGCAGAGCTACCATAGCCATCACCTCATTATACGGCTGATCAGGGTCGGCAAAAAACGGAATTTTTTGTCCGGTCACCAGGGCGTTGTTGAGGTCGATACCGGCAATACCGGTAGCGATAAACTCCGAGGGTTGCTGACGCCTTACCGGGTTCACACTGGGTCCGCCAATTTCGCGTTCTTCGCCCATAATTTCTCCCCCATCAATGGGTTCGCCATAGGCATTGAAGAATCGTCCGGCCAGGTCGTCGCCCACCTTAAGGGTGGGAGCCTTACCCGTAAAAATTACTTCGGCATCGGTTGCGATACCTTCTGTACCGGCAAAAACCTGCAGCGTTACAATATCTTCCATGATTTTTACCACCTGTGCCAAACGGCCATCAACAATGGCAAGCTCTTCATTGCCAATGCCCGAAGCATGCAATGATACGGTTGCCTTGGTAAGTTGAAACAGTTTGGTATAAATGCGCTGAAATGCTTTTGTGTCCTTTTCCATTTAAGCTACCTTTCTTTCTTGTATTATTACTTCAATTTCTTTTTCGTGTTCATTAAACTCTTCGCTTTCAAAAAGAGAATAGTTCATCTGCTTAAAGCGGTTGATCAACTTTTTAAAGTAAGGGTTTACTTCTTCAAAGGAGTTGAATTTAAAGTCTGATTTGAGCACCGCAACCACTTTTTCGAGCATGTACCGTTGTCTTTTAAAGTCGGTACTGCTGTCTATTTTATCAAAAGCATCCTGCTGAGAGATCACAAAGTCAACCACCTCACCTTTCCAATAGGTCGTATGGTATTCCAGGGGCACACCATCATCACCCAGGATGTTGATTTGCTCGTATACTTCTTTACTTCTCAACAAGGCGTCTTTTAAGTACCATACATTGTCTACCCAGTTTTCGCCATTATTCTTATTGAGATATTCAATGATTTCGGGATACTCCAGATATTTTGAGTAGCTCTCGATGGGGTCTATGGCAGGATATCTCTTGCTGTCGGCACGCTGCTGCGAAAGCGCATAAAAGCAACGGGCAGCTTTCTTGGTGGATTCGGTAACGGGCTCTTTAAGGTTACCTCCGGCAGGAGATACCGTGCCGATAAAGGTAATAGAGCCGGTCTGACCATTGTTAAGATAAACGTAGCCTGCTCTGGAATAGAAGTTTGATATGATGGCCGGGAGGTCCATGGGGAAACCATCGGGTCCGGGAAGTTCTTCCATACGGTTTGACATTTCGCGTAGTGCCTGTGCCCAGCGTGAAGTAGAGTCGGCCAGCAGCAATACCTTCAATCCCATGGTGCGATAGTACTCGGCAATGGTCATGGCGGTATACACCGATGCTTCCCTTGCTGCCACGGGCATGTTTGAGGTATTGGCAATAATAGTGGTACGTTCCATCAGGGCGCGTCCGGTGCGTGGGTCTTCGAGTTCGGGGAATTCGGTAAAGATTTCCACCACCTCATTGGCTCTCTCACCGCAGGCAGCAATAACCACCAGGTCGGCTTCAGCCTGCTTAGACAAAGCGTGCTGCAATACTGTTTTTCCTGAACCGAAGGGTCCGGGAATAAAACCTGTACCGCCTTCGGCAATCGGATTGAGGGTATCAAACACCCGTACACCGGTTTCGAGAACTTTAAAAGGACGTGGTTTATCTTTAAATGCCCGGATGGGCACCTTTACAGGCCATTTCTGTACCATGGTAACCTTGTGTTCCTTACCGTCTTTATCAACAAGAACGGCCATGGTATCATTCAGTTTATAGGTGCCGGCTTCGGTAACACTCTTTACGGTATATTCACCTTTAAAGGTAAAGGGCACCATAATTTTATGTCCAATCCAGTTTTCCTTCACTTCACCCAGCCAGTCGCCGGCTACCACGGTTTCGCCCACTTTACTGATGGGTTCGAAATCGTAGTCTTTATCATTTTCGAGGGGATCGGTATATTCACCTCTTTTTAGAAAAACGCCGGTCATCTTATCCAGGTCGTTTTGCAGGCCGTCAAAGTTTTTCGACAGCAATCCGGGCCCAAGGGTTACCTCAAGCATATGTCCGGCAAATTCAACTTCCGAACCAACCTTCAGGCCACGTGTACTTTCAAAAACCTGTACATACACCTTTTGTCCCATAATCTTGATTACCTCAGCCATGAGTTTGGTGTTGTCGTGCTTGATAAAGCAAATTTCATTTTGGGCAACACGATCCGTGGCTTCAACAATTACAAGGTTGGCAATAATTCCGGTTACCTTACCTATTGTACTCATATATATCTATTTTTCTGTAAATGATTCGGGTAATTTATAGCTGGATTTGAGTTCGACCAGCAACTGGTTAAACATTTTGCTGCCATACTCCTTATCGAGTGCCAGCCATCGCTCTACCATACCAAGTTTTATCAAAAAAGCAAGAATACGGTCGATGGTAAAATACTCAAAGAAGGTTACCTCATCCAGGTAATTCCATCGGAGTTGATCAAGGGCCTTTTCTCGTTCCTGTACATTATCGTTTTTGGCAATATTGAGCAGATCCTCGAGCCAGTCAATTTCGGAGCTTAACCCAAAATCGCGTGCATGGCTTTTACGGATGGTATCGGTCATTTCGTCGGTGCCAATGATCTGATTTTCGTAAGGAACGTCGTACTTGCGGCAGATAACAGCGGTAAGTAGGTTGTTTACATCGCGGTTAAAGACAAACCAGTGGCGAAGAAAATCACTTGGCTGGCTTTGAGCAAAGTCGTAAAACAGGGTGGTGAGTTCATTCTCAGGACTCATGCCCGCAAAGATCTGTTCGGAATCGGTGAATGCCGTGATGAAACGATTCATGTATTCAGGCAACTCACCCGTTGGTTCTTTAATATTTTCTTCCAGTTGCTCCTGGCTAAAGCTTCCCCGCGTATCAAAGCTGTCGGTTTTCTTGCCCAAAAGGTTCAGCAGATTGATATTATCAATGGGGTAAAAAAGTATTTCCACCCGGTGAAAATCCTGCGGATGGATTTC
>JBEPXC010000377.1:0-3299 GCA_041642035.1 Sphingobacteriia bacterium | reverse complement strand
TAGAACTCTTTGAGAGTGAATTCTTGGTAGGATTAGAGAAATATTCTGCAATTGCCGTTTGTCCCGGATCATCAAACATTATGTTGTAGATGAGCGGATCGACATAGGTTGTACTTACATCATCAATATAATCGGTAAAGGTTTTTCTAAATCCATAGCGTATGCCTAAAGAGATGTCGCGGGATAATTCCACAGAGGCCCCAAAACCAAATGGAATGACCAAAGAAAAGGGGGTGTAATTAGGTCGTGTGGCAAAATAACCCTGTCCTTCGGTTTTGAGAGGCCTAAGGTTGTACCATCCATCATCCGGTAATTCATATACCGGGATATTGCCCTGATAGGAATCTTTTTCAAAATATCCTTGTGGATTGTAGTAAAAACCACCTACCCCGGCAAAAATATACAAGGATCCAGCAAGGCCACCAATGGTCCGGGAACGGGTAACACGTGTATATCGGGCTCCCTGACGTTGTAGGCGCAGTACCGTATACTCAGCCATAGTACTCAACTCCATGATGGGTGAGCGAAAGTGAATGTTTCTGTTGTTTCGAAAGGGTTCTTCGGTAAGTCCATCATCGCCGTATACATACCCAAGGCTAAAATTTGCCGTTACCCCCAAATCCTGGAGCACTAAATAGCGGTAACCCAACATCATAGTAGGTCTGGCCGCAGAGAAATTAAAATCCTTAATGCCCTGTAAACCATTAGAACCTATTTCGTCAGCGCCTCCCAGATCACCCATAAAGCCCGTTGCCCCCATTCCAACAATCAGTTGGTGGCGGTCTCTGGTCCAGCGTTGCGAAAGGGCATCACCCGTTGCGAAAAGAATCAAAAGACAGACGATTAAGAAATGCCTCATAAAATTGTATTTGAGTAATATTTAAAGGCCCTGGCCTTATTTTTTTCAATCGATAAAACCGATATTGTAACCTGCAAATTTAGCGAAAATTGCGGAAAACAAGCATAAAAACTTGCCTCTTGGGCATTATTATTTTTAGTTTCTTTTATCTAAACCCCAGGCAAGCTTGTTTCTTATGGTCTTGAAAAAATCATTATGCTCCAGGCATATCAGGTTTACTTTAAAATCGGCCTTCTTAATAAAAAGATCGGTAGAGTTTTCGCGTGGTACTGATCGGGAATCCATTACGATAAGATGGTTCTTTATACGACCCTCCACCCTGAACTGTATTTCCGAATTATCTTTAATAACAATGGGGCGTACCGTTAAATTATGTGATGCTATGGGGGTAATGATAAAATTCTCTGAATCGGGCGAAATGATAGGCCCCCCGCAGCTGAGAGAATATCCTGTGGAACCTGTGGGGGTTGCTACCATAATGCCATCGGCCCAGTAGGTGTTTAAATACAGACCATTCACACTTACACTGATGGAAATCATCGTTGTATTGTCGCGCTTAAGTATGGTCAGTTCATTGAGTGCATAGGGAAAGGAACCGAAAAATTCTTCTTTGGGCGTATCAAGGCGCAACAAAGAGCGTGCATCGATACGGTAGTTGCGGTTAAGCAAAGCGTGCATGGATTGCTCCATCTCGTCGGTTGATACGGCGGATAAAAAGCCTAGCCTGCCCGTGTTTATGCCCAATACCGGAATGCCTGAGTTGCGCAAATAAGGCAGGGTGTCCAGCAAAGTGCCATCGCCACCGATACTAATCATACAAAAACAATTGACGGGCAATCCTTTATAATCTTCCCAAAGTTGTACAGGCTTACGAAATTCCACCCCCTCCCGAAGAAACTCAAAAAAGCTACTTTTAATAAAAAAAGTATCCGTTTTGTTTTCCAGAAGCCTAATCATCCTTTCTATGGCCGGAAAAAAATCCGGGCTGAACTTTCTGCCAAACAGTGCAATCTGCATATCGCTTTCTTAAAGGAGCTCCAGTCTCCTGGAGTCGAGTTTTAAAAATGTAAACAGGAAAATGGTGAATGCCCATAGCGATGAGCCTCCATAACTGATAAAAGGCAAAGGTATTCCAATTACGGGAACCAGCCCAATGGTCATTCCTATGTTGATGGTAAAGTGAAAGAAGATGACTGAGGCGAGCCCGTAACCAAATACGCGGCTGAAAACCGATCGCTGTCGCTCGGCCAGCAGAACAATACGTATGAGCATGGCCAGGTATACCAAAATCAGCAAGGAGCTGCCAATGAACCCCCATTCTTCACCCACGGTACAGAAAATAAAATCGGTGCCCTGTTCAGGAACAAAGCTGAATTTTGTTTGCGTACCCTGCAAAAATCCTTTGCCACTCAGCCCCCCTGAGCCAATAGCTATCTTCGACTGGTGTAAATTGTATCCGGCTCCGCGGAGGTCGGCAGATTCGTCCAACAATACGGCGATACGCAACTTCTGATGAGGCTGTAATATCTTATCGAAGGTATAATCGACGGCAAAAACATATCCGTTTATGGCGATTAATATCAGCAGGAGCTGTTTGATGGCTGCAGTTCTTTTACGAATGATAAATGCTGTGATCAGAAATGCCCCTGTAAGAATGCCTATGATGATGTATTCGTTGACCAGCAGGGTTAATACAAAAAGGAATATAGCGAATATACCCAGCAAAAGCAACCAGCCCGGGATAAAGCCTTCACGATAGAGAACAATCACAAATGCGGAAAAAACCAAGGCAGTGCCGGTATCATTTTGCAGAAATATTAAGCCCATGGGAATAGCGAAAATGATAATGGGTTTGATGATTTGCGACATGGTTTTGGTTTTGGATTTGATATCGTAAACCATCCGGGCCAGAGCCAGGGAGGTGGCATACTTGGCAAATTCAGCGGGCTGAATACGAATACCTCCTAGCTGAAACCATGACTTGGAGGCATTCACTGTGGTGCCAAAAAGCAGAACCCCAATCAACAGAATCATTACCCCTCCAAAAATAACATAGGCAAAAGCAGGGAAGAATTTTGCATCGATGGTCAGTATAATTATCCCCAGAGCCAGTGCTGTCAGAATCCATACAAACTGTTTTCCATAAGACTGGCTGAAATCAAATATGCTCAGATGACTTTCCTTTATCTCGGCTGCATATATGCTTATCCATCCAATGCTTACCAGGATTAGATACAGCAGAATAGTGGTTCGGTCTATTTTTTTAAAGAAGTTAAATTGCGACTTCATGGCAAACAATATTTTTTTATGCTAAATCAAAAGGAAGCATCGAGGATGCGCTGTTCAAACCAGGCTCTTTCTACTTTGCGGTTAATATATTTTTCAATCATCAAACTGGAGATGGGAGCGGCCCAGGTAGCTCCACCACCGGCATTTTCTA
>JBEPXC010000376.1:0-3303 GCA_041642035.1 Sphingobacteriia bacterium | reverse complement strand
TTGATGGCATCTTTATATTCCGGGGTGGTAATACCATCAACCCATTCGTGTTCCGGGGCTATAACCATAAAGGTAGAACCAAAGATGGTGTCGGGGCGGGTAGTAAACACCTCCAGGGATAGATCGTAATCCTTTACAGGGAAGAAGATGGTAGCTCCTTCTGAGCGACCGATCCAGTTTTTCTGTATCTCCTTTAAGGATTCCGACCACTCTACCTTATCCAGGCCATCCAGCAGTCTTTGGGCATAGGCTGTTATGCGCAGCAGCCACTGTTGCATTTTTTTCTTCACCACGCGATGACCTCCTCTTACAGAATATCCCTCTTTCACCTCATCATTGGCCAATACAGTACCCAGCTTAGGACACCAGTTGACCATGGTTTCTGAAAGATAGGCCAGGCGGTAATTCATCAACAGTTGCATCTGTTGTTTCTCGCTCTTCGCTTTCCACTGCTCAGCTGAAAAAAAATCTGTTGGATCACATGCTGCTTCCACCGAGTGGTTCCCGTTTTTTTCAAATTGAGCTATAAGATCATCTATCGGCCTGGCCTTTTGCAGGGAGGTGTCGAAATAATGATTGAACAACTGGATAAAGGTCCATTGGGTCCATTTATAGTATTTGGGGTCGCTGGTACGAACCTCCCGGTCCCAGTCGAAGGAAAAACCAATTTTGTCGAGTTGCTCGCGATAGCGTGCAATGTTTCGTTCGGTGGTAATGGCCGGATGTTGCCCCGTTTGAATGGCATATTGTTCGGCAGGCAATCCATAGGCATCATAACCCATGGGGTGCAATACATTGAAACCCATTTGCTTCTTATATCGGGTATAGATATCAGAGGCAATATAACCCAGGGGATGACCCACATGCAAACCTGCTCCTGAGGGGTAGGGAAACATATCCAGCACATAAAACTTTGGCCTGGAAGGATCCACATCGGTTTTATAGGTTTTGTTATCGCGCCAGTATTGCTGCCACTTTTGTTCTATCGTTGAAAAATTATATTCCATTTTACGGGGGTTTTGTCCTTTTTTTAAAGCCCTGCGAAATTAATAAAATTTATCGTGACCCGAAGGGGTTGAGATGGCATGGAATGGACAGGTTTGGGGTTTTTTCCATAAATAATGCAAACATGAGCCCATTCCATTTTGTGTTTCGGGTTATGTCTTTCGGATTCAGTCCTTTATTGGGTTAGTGCGACAGGACGTTTCCATGTCCTCCGGACGATGGAAAGTCACTTAAGATAAACCGTTTTTATATTTACAAATTCCCTTATCCCCAGGTATGAAAGCTCTCTTCCATAGCCACTGCTGCCAACCCCTCCGAACGGAAGCCGGGGATCTGATTTAACAAAGTCATTTACAAAGCAACAACCCGCATGAAGTCTTTCTTCCGCTATTTGCAGACCTTTCTGATGGTCGCGGGTAAACACCGCCGCACCCAATCCAAAGATGCTATCGTTAGCAATACGAATGGCATCCTCTTCATCAACGGCTCTGATCATGGCGGCTACCGGACCAAACAACTCCTCCTCATAGGCTGGCATGCCAGGTTGTACATTGGCAAGTACGGTTGGCGGATACCATGCCCCCTTTTGCTGCGGCACTTCGCCTCCCAATAAGCATCTGGCTCCTTTCTCTATACTCTTTACCACCTGGGCATGTAGCTCATCGCGCAGTTTTTCCTGAGCCTGCGGTCCTATATCGTTCGACTCATCCATCGGATCACCCATCTTGCGCGATTGCATTTGCTGCAGAAAAAGCCTTTCAAATTCAGCATATACGGCATCCACCACAATGAATCGTTTGGCAGCAATACAACTTTGTCCCCCATTGAGCAGGCGACTGTTGGCACAAACTCCGGCAGCCATTTCCAGGTCAGCATCCTCCAGAATAAGATAAGCATCGCTGCCACCAAGTTCAAGCACCGTTTTCTTGATCAGCTTGCCTGCCTTTTCGGCAACAGAGCTTCCTGCTCCAACGCTGCCCGTTAGAGTGACGGCTTTCACAAGGGGATTTTCTATCACACCAGCCACATCAGAGCCTGCTACCCGTAAGCTTCTAAAGATATTTTCAGGAAAGCCTGCTTTTTTAAACACCTCTTCTATGGCCATGGCACAACCCATTACATTCGAGGCATGCTTAAGCAAAGCAGCATTACCCGCCATGAGGGCAGGAGCAGCAAAACGAAACACCTGCCACAGTGGAAAATTCCAGGGCATCACCGCCAGTATGACCCCAAGGGGCTGATAGGCTATGTAACTTTTCGTTGCATCCGTTTCTATGGCTTCAGAGGCCAGCTGTGACTGAGCATTCTCTGCATAATAGCGGCAAACCCAGGCGCATTTCTCTACCTCCGATCGTGCCTGTTTAATGGGTTTCCCCATTTCGGCAACCATAAGCTCCGATAAAGATTCTTTTTTGTTGAGCAGTTCTTCGGCGGCCTCCTTCATCAGGACAGAACGTTGTTCAAAGGTTGTGCTTTTCCATGACAGCCAATCGTGCTGTGCTTTCAGGACGATGGCTTTAACCTCTTCCTGGCTGTGTGCTTCATAAGTAGTAATAACTTTTCCGTTGGCGGGATTAACTGATGTAAACATATCTCTGGGCTTTTTACTTTATTGAAAGATTAGGAATGTTTCCAGTATAACGGCAATACAAAACCATAGGTTCATTACTGTTTACATAAAGCAACCATTATTGGCAAATTAATATACTCAACTGCTATGCGAAAAACTGAGGAATATGGCCTTAGTTTAATTATCTTATCCTACATACAATCCTGCAAGCGTAAAAGTATAGATTGCCAGCCAATAGGTAGCCAATATCAGGGGCTCTCCCATTTTAAAAGGTTTCTTAAATTGGGTATAGGCAATCAGCGAATCAGAAAAAGTGAAAAACAATGACCCTATACCAATCGCCCAGAACACCAGGGAGCTGTCGTAAAAGATCAGGGCGGTGGCCTGCCAGTTCATCATAAGGATAACCGGAATATAAACACCTACCGGCACGGCATACTGGTTAAGGTCCTTCCTGAGAAACCGGTAGTAAAATATCCCAAAGGGCACCAAAACCAGCAAAGGCCAGGGAGCAAAAGAAAAACCATTGATGCTGACAAAGCCTACGGTGAAACCGATCTGCGCCAGCAGAAAAAAGAAAAGCCCCTGAATAAAATATCGCTTGTAAATCAGAAAGACATCCCCCATAAGAGCGGGCACCAACGATGCCAGCATTAGGGCTGAATAGGCATCAGGCTTTTTCCCATACACCAGGATGGCCATGATGATGATTAAAATGGTGGTAAGAG
>JBEPXC010000375.1:0-3360 GCA_041642035.1 Sphingobacteriia bacterium | reverse complement strand
AGTCGGAAATGCCCCGTTTCATCGGTTACCGTGCCTATGGTGGTGCCTTTTAGACTTATGGTGACAAATGGCAGGTGCTCTCCCTCACTTAATACATGTCCCACAACATTGGCATCGGTTTTTACGCGCATGTAATGGGTGTTGTCGTCAGCAGCATAGGCAAAGGAGAAAAAATTCAAAACACAAACAACAAGAAAAATATTTATTTTAGGCATTACAATTATTTTTTGGGAAGGTTATAGTATTTATTAGATGCTTTACATTATTTCGTGAACCCAATGAAACGTTTTTTAAATTAGATTATGTTTCAGCGGCAAAATTATCATAAAAAAAACGATAATAGCATCCCTTTTTATAGGGATATTTTAAAGCATCCCTTATTACAAATCGGGATAAAAAAGAAATAGTTAAGCTTCCAGCTTTATAATTAACATTTTATCAACAGCACATACAACGAGCTTGTTTTTTCGATAAATTAGCCAAACAAACCAAAAAGCTAGATTATGAGTATAAAAAGAACCTTTATCCCCTTTATGGCTGTAGCGATATTTGTCTCCTGCAGCGTGAGGTCTGGTGTAAATGAACCCGTTGTGCCCCAGGCACAAAAAATCGAAGAACAGCTCATCGCGCATGGTGATACCCGTATCGACTTCTACTATTGGATGCGCGACAGAGAAAATCCTGCCGTTATTGAATACCTGGAAGCCGAGAATGAATATGTCGAGGCCAAAATGGAACCTACCGTTGAGTTGCAGGAAACCATTTTTCAGGAAATGGTATCACGTATCAAGCAGGATGAAAGCACCCCTCCTTATCCCAATGATGGATATTATTACTATTCACGATTTGAAGAAGGAGGCGAATACCCCATCTACTGCCGCAAAAAAGGCTCTCTTGATGCACCTGAAGAGATCATTCTGGATGTTCCCCAACGGGCCCTTGATCATGTTTACTATAGAATAGGTACATATAGTGTCAGCCCCGACAACAACCGCATTGCCTTTACTGTCGATACCATGGGCCGCAGACAACATACCATATACATCAAAGACCTTACAACCAACAGTATTACTCCTACAGGCATTCAGTATGCAGCAGGTGATGTGGAATGGGCCGGCGACGGGCAAACGATATTTTTCACCACCATCGATCCTGTTACCTTACGCTATGATAACATACGAAAATATAATACAGCCACAAAGAAAATACCTGAAGTCGTTTATTACGAAAAAGACGACACCTACTATTACATGGGCATATCTTTAACAAAAGATGAAGAATATCTTGTTATTACCAGCCAAAGCAGTGTGAGCAATGAAATCAGGATACTGGAGGCAGATAAGCCCGAAGGAGAATTCAGCGTGTTTCAGCCCCGGCAGCAGAACCAGGAATATTATATAGAACATCATAATGGTAAATTTTTTGTACTCACCAATTATCAGGCATTGAATTTCCGCCTGATGGAGACACCTCAGGGAAAAACCTTGCGCGAAAACTGGAGCGAAGTGATAGCACATCGTCCTGATGTGTTGCTCGAAGGGATGGAAGTGTTTAACGACTACCTGGTCTTGCAGGAAAGAAGCCAGGCCCTGCAGCAGATGCGGGTAATGAATCTGCAAACCAGTGATGAGCATTACATTGGATTCGGGGAAGAAGCTTATACCGCTTCCATTAATGTAAACATGGTTATGGATACCGACATTTTCAGGTATAGCTACACCTCCCTTACCACCCCATCTACCATCTACGACTACGATATGAGTACCCGTGACCAAACCCTGGTTTGGCAGCAAACTGTCCTGGGTGACTTCAGTTCAGAGGACTATGAAACCAAAAGATTGTATGTTGAGGTAAGAGATGGAACGCAGGTTCCGGTAACGATGGTTTACAACAAAAGCATAAATCTGGATCAACCCAATCCCCTCTTCCAGTATGGGTATGGCTCCTACGGAAGCAATATGAACCCTTGGTTCAATTCAAATGTACTTAGCCTGCTCGACCGCGGATTTATTTATGCTATTGCACATGTACGTGGCGGACAGGAAATGGGTCGCCAATGGTATGAAGATGGTAAATTCCTCAACAAGAAAAATACCTTCAACGATTTTGTTGATGTATCCGAATATTTCATCGAAAACAATTATACCACCCCTGAGCTGCTTTTCGCGGCAGGAGGCAGTGCCGGTGGATTACTGATGGGAGCTGTGGTGAATATGCGGCCTGAACTTTATAAAGGTGTTGTGGCAGCTGTTCCTTTCGTTGATGTGGTGACCACCATGCTCGATGAAAGCATCCCTCTTACCACCGCCGAGTACGATGAATGGGGCAATCCCAACGAAAAGGAGTATTATGACTATATGCTTTCTTACTCGCCCTACGATCAGGTAAGCAAGCAGGATTATCCCAATATGCTTATTGTATCGGGTTTGCACGATTCGCAGGTGCAGTTTTGGGAGCCTACCAAATGGACCGCAAAACTAAGAGATTACCACACAGGCGATAATATTATTCTTTTGCAAACCAATCTGGAGGCCGGCCATGGGGGAGCTTCCGGCAGATTCAGAAGACTTAGAGAGATCGCCCTGCAATATGCCTTCTTTCTACATTTGCTCGAATAAAACCTCAGTGTGCATCAGCTGATTAATCGATGATGAACCAGCTCGTTAGAACACGCTCTCTTAACTTGTGTTGCTAATACAGAGGTGTAATCCTAAAAAAGAACTGGCCGTCTCAAATGCAGGACGGCTTGTTCTTTTTGGGTATTGCTCGAAACATATCTGCTTTTCGGGCAAACTGACGTGTTGTGGACTAAACTTATTTAGCCCCAATATTAAAGAGATCCTTTTGCTGAGCGATAATTCTCATGGTCTTTCTTCAAACCAAAGGGTAAAGCTATAGCTGTAATCTTTAACCGGAATCCTGAACTCGGGGTGTGGTTTTGATCTCATACTCCAGGTATCGTCTCCCCCTACTCCCATTTGAAGGTGATCAATGTTAAGGGTAATATCCCCGGGTTGTAAAGTAGCAGTATGTTGTGCTTTCTCCAGCTCTTGCATGCGATAGGGCCAGGCACTCACACTTAATTCTGTTGCCGCTGTTACCATCATTATATTATGATTCCTGTTTTCCAGGCTAAACCACTTTATGTCTGTGCGGTTGTTGCTCTCCTGGGGCCATACATAATGGAAAAAGCCGTTTTTAACCCTCCTGGAGTACCTTCCCATGGCGGCACCCGACATGCGGTCAATATAATTCTCCTGTGGCCCACGGCCAAACCAGGTCCATGAGTCCAGCATCGCTGGTACCCTGGTTTGCATGCCTACCCTGGGTATCGCGGGCAGATCCTTAGCCGGGTGCAGG
>JBEPXC010000374.1:0-3374 GCA_041642035.1 Sphingobacteriia bacterium | reverse complement strand
TACCTGTCCCTTTGGCCTACATCAACTTCATTGGACTAAAAACCATCAGTATAGAAACAAGTGTCAGGGCCGATATGAAATACTTTAAAGAAGCTATGAAGAAAAGCTTCTGCCCGGGATGTTTTTACATCAATACGCCCTCAGGGGTGTTTAAGATAGATCTTCCAGAAAAGACTAAGGAGAAAGAGGCTGTTGATATAGCCAATGAATATGCACACCATGAGGAGATTATTGCCAGATATATATGCATTAAAGGGCTGAAAACCATTGTTATTGAACCCGATAAGAACATTTACACCCTTACCTACCCTCCCATCCTGAGCCTAAGAAAAAACCTGTATATCCCCGGTCAAATGGGAAGCACCTGCCACGGAGTTAAGCTGCTCTAGTTCTGCATTTCACAGAACAGTTCCAACACCCTCAGCATTTCGTCAATCTCCTTATAGTTATTAAAGAAATTGCACGAGATTCTTATCTTTCCGGCCCTTACAGCAGCGATGATATTATGATCTTTTAGAAAATCAACAGCTTCGGTGTTATTAGCGCCTGGAATGCTAATCAACACTATAGCCGAACTATGATCCTGCTTTTGCCTGGGTGAATCAACATCGATCTTCAGCTCTGTTAAACCTTCCACCAGGTATTGAGTGAGCGCCTGGATACGGTCTCGAATCTTATCCCTGCCAATCTCCAGCATAAAATCAACGGCGGCATCGAGCCCTGCAAAGGCATGTAGGTTTTGTGTGCCAAAATCGTATTGGCCGGCATGTTCAAACTGCACCAGAGGTTCATTTTTCTGGGTGGGGATAAAATCATTTGCCGGGGGTTCAACCGACAACCATCCCGCCATCGTATTAGGATACATACGACGAAACCCTTCGGAGGTAAAAAACAAGGATCCGGTAAGTCCACATAAACCCCACTTATGAAAAGAAACGGTCAGCACATCTATATGCGCTTTAACCACATCAACTTCAAAAACAGGAAACGATTGGGTTGCATTTACAATGTAGAGAAGATCCATCTCCAGCAAGGCTTTGCCAAGTTTCTCAATGTCCAGCCTAAAACCCGTGGAATATTGAACATGACTGCAAACAACAGCCATCGTGTTCTCATCAACAGCATCAAGGATACTTTCCAGGGTGTATATCCCATTAACCGGCTCTACATACTTAATAGGGATACCCTGAAATTCAAAAGGGATAGTGCTTGAAGGGAACTCATCCTTCAAGGAAACAATATTAAACGCAAATGGAATTAGCTTTTTTAACGATGCGGCCACCAGACTCATGGCAGTAGAGGTATTGGAAGCGAAACTGATATTCTGATGGTGCGTGTTAATCATCTCGCCCAGTTTCTCTTTCAATAGTAATATTTGCTGGAGATCCTCCATAAAATGAGTATCGCCATATTGATTTATTTTTTCATAGGCTGCAGTGATGGCTTTAAGCACTCTGTTGGGTATGGGGCTCATACCAGCACTGTTGAAATATGCAAACTTCTCTGTTACAGGGAATTCCTCCCTAATTTCATCCCAATAGTTTTCTCCCATTTCCTTAACCTTTTTTTCTAAAATGTTTAATTTATGTATTTACCTGGTTTTCCTCCTCAACCTCTGGGCTGCCTCCGAAGTTGATAAAGTTCATTTTGGGTAATAGTGAAGGAACCAAAGCGGCCACCTTATTATACAGAAAACTGCTCTTACGGGTTTCATCAGACATGAGCATATTATCTCTGTTTATGTAATTAAAAAAAATCAAAACAACACTGAGTATAAAAGCTACTTTAAGCACTCCTGCCCCCAGCCCGGCTATTCGGTTGATAATATTGAGGCCCACCAGCTTAAAAATGCTTTCAACCATACGGGCAATTATTTTAATAACAATCATCACCAGGATGAAAACGATTACGAATGCCAGGATCTTAATGGCATAGGGATTCCAATCGATGTATTTCATCAGCAACTCTGCCCCGATATTGGCAAACAGGGCAGCCAGAAAAACCCCTGCAACAATACCTACAAGAGAAGCTATTTCAAGTATAAAACCTCTGGAAAACCCTCTTATGGCTCCTATGGCCAAAGGAATTACCAGAATTATGTCGACGTGGTTTATCATCTTTTTTATTTAATTTCTTTCGCCTAATTGCACAATTGCATCAAATTCTTCCCTTTTCAGGGGCATGACCGAAAGCCGCGATTGCTTAATGAGTGCCACATTCTCCAGGCGTTCATCTTTTTTTATCGCTTCCAGGCTTACCGGAGAGCTAAGTTGGTTTTCAGGTACCAGTTCAACCACTACCCATTTAGGGGTATCGGCTGTAGGGTCGGGGTAATGCTCCTTTACCACCTTAGCGATTCCTATTACCTTCTTCTCAGATACGCTGTGATAGAAAAGCACCAGATCGCCTTTTTTCATCTCTTTCAAATTATTACGTGCCTGGTAATTTCGCACCCCATCCCAAATGGCCTTTCCCTCCCTCTGAAATCGTTGCCATGAGTAAGCTGCCGGTTCTGACTTTACTAACCAATAATTCATGTATAATAGCTTTTAATGGTGAATAGAACAATTAAAAACAATCTCAATCGTATTATGCCAGGCATCAATAGTTAGCGATACTGCCGCTTGGGACCTGTAAATCAATTCAGGATCCTATATACCAACTCTTTAAGCAATTCTCCATGATCGCCCGAAGGGCTGTCCACTCCTTTTGACTTTAGGTCATACTCGCGCAAATCGGCCATTATGGCAAATACCTTGGCCACGGGGTATTTATTTGCTGCCGCTTGTATATCTTTCACAAAAAAGGGATTTATCCCAAACTCCGATGCCACCTTGCCCTGACTTTTATCTTTAAGCCCATGATAGAGTAAAATCCTCACAAAATAAGTGTACAGTAATGCCAGGCTAATAACTATGGGGTTGGATTTGGGATTTTCAGCAAAATATTTTACGATTTGGAAGGCCTTTAAGGAGTTCCGTGTAGTAAGGGCATTCTGCAATTCGAAAACATTGAAATCCTTGCTGATGCCAATATTTTGCTCAATAAGGGCATCGGTTATCTCTCCTCCTTTGGGCAGAGAAATAAATACTTTTCTCATCTCATTAACAATCTTACCCAAATTGTTGCCCAAATGGTCAGCCAACAGCTGTGATGCCTTACTGCCAATTTTATAACCATGCTTTTTTGCGTAGTCTGAAATCCAGCCAGGCAGTTTATTGTCGTAAAGCTTTTTGGATTCCATAACCACCCCTGCCTTCAGAATGGCTTTATAAAAGGTCTTACGCTTATCGAAGGATTTGTTTCTGTAGCATATTACAAGGATGGTGCTCTTAAGGGGTTTGGCCACGTATGATTCGAGCAATTCGAGATCT
>JBEPXC010000373.1:0-3385 GCA_041642035.1 Sphingobacteriia bacterium | reverse complement strand
AAGAAGAGGTGCGCGACTGGAATACACCAAAGAAGCCGAAGACCTGGGTACTTTATACACCGATGAGTTGGAGCTTGTTGCGCTTGATGTAGAATTTCTAAATGAAGGCGTCCAACCTTTGGTGATATGCTCTGTGCGCGGTTGCTGCGGAACACGGATCAAGGATTTCCCCAAAGAGCCTGTTATGCCGGGAGAAAAGGCTATCGTAAAGGTAGAGTTCAGACTGGCACCCCGCCCCCACACCATAAGCCGCAAGGTAAGCATCATGTCGAATGATGAAGATGGCATCAAGGTATTTCACATTAAAGGTAAAGTAGCAGAACCGGAGGATAGTTTTGGTGTTCAGTTAAACAATAGTGCCGGGCCAAGGGTAAACTGAATAAAGAGTATTTTCGCACTTCATCTTTCATTCCTTCGAATCAATCAGATGTCAAAAATGTGATACACCATAAAAAAATGGCAGATACTACCGCCCAAAACAAACAGATGCCATATTGAATGGCTAAATCTCAGATTCCTCCAAACATAAAATCCTATCCCTACCGTATAGAAAAAACCGCCTGCCGCCAGAAACGTCAGGCTTGTTGCGTTTAGATTATCCATGAGTGGTTTAATGGCAACCACAATCATCCATCCCATTACAGCGTATAGGAACAGAGAAAAATATTTGAAGCGGTGAAACCAAAATAGTTTCAGGAAAATTCCCAGCAAGGCAGCCCCCCATATAACAGAAAATATAGCCCATTTCCAGGGATTAGGTAATGATACCAGGGTAACCGGAGCATAGGTTCCGGCAATGAGCAGATAAATGGAAATGTGGTCTATCTTGTGGAAAATGTCCTTCCATTTTCCCTGTGGTAACCCATGGTACATGGTTGAAGCAAAATACAGGGTGATTAAGGTAATCCCAAAGATGGAAATTCCAATGCTATATAGAGTGTTTTGGTGCCTTAGGGCTGAATTCACCAATAAAATAAAGGCTGCTATGGAAAGGACCAGGCCCAGCCCGTGCAATACCGTATTGATAAGTTCTTCCTGTTGGGTTTGTTGTGTTTTGTTCTTCATTGGAGCTATTATTTTTTTAGTAGGGCAAAAATATTAATAAATAATGGAAATACATGGTTGTAGGACAAGGTTGGGGTTAAGGTTGAGGTTAAGGCTGAGGTTGGGCTGAGCATGAAGAATTCATAACAACTGTCACCCATTACCCATCATCCCCTTTGCATCACTAACGGGATTGATTTTGCAGTATAGAGGAAGCTCTTACTTAACCTCAGCCTTAACCTTAGCCTTATTTAATTCATCATGCAATTACTTAATCAATAAACCAAACAATTATAGATTCAATTAAACATATTTTAATTACATTTGATGGGTAATTTCTTTGTCTTTAGCAAAATGGATTGGTAGTCGAAAAACATAACCTCTATGCTGATCAAAACATACGGAAGTGCTGTGCATGGCATTAAATCCACCACCATAACTATAGAGGTCGCTGTAGAGCAAGGCGTAAACTTCTTTATGGTAGGCTTACCAGACAGTGCTGTGAAGGAGAGTCATCAGCGGATTGAAACAGCATTAAAGCAAATAGGATATAAGATACCCGGAAAAAGGATTGTGGTTAACATGGCTCCTGCTGATATCCGCAAGGAAGGCTCAGCCTATGACTTGCCCATAGCGGTAGGCATCCTTTCCGCCAGTAAGCAGATAAAATCAGCTACTGTTCATGAATTTATCATCATGGGCGAGCTTTCTCTTGATGGAAGTCTACAGGCAACAAAAGGAGCGCTTCCTATAGCCATACAGGCTCGTCATGAAGGATTCAGAGGGATCATTCTCCCAAAAGAAAATGCCAGGGAAGCAGCTGTGGTAAACAAACTGGAGGTATACGGAGTAGAGAATATCAAGGAGGTTATTGACTTCTTCAATGGCGACATCACCCTAGAACCCACGGTGGTAAATACACGTGAAGAATTCTTTTCCCGCCTGGATGAATACGAATTTGATTTTGCCGATGTAAAGGGACAGGAAAATATCAAGAGAGCCTTTGAGGTAGCAGCTGCCGGTGGCCATAATTTGATTATGATTGGACCACCCGGCGCGGGAAAGACCATGCTGGCGAAACGATTACCGGGCATCCTGCCTCCGCCAAGCCTGCATGAAGCATTGGAAACCACAAAAATCCACAGTGTTGCCGGCAAGCTGGGCAAAAACTCCTCCCTGATTCCTGTTCGACCCTTCCGCAGCCCCCACCACACCATATCAGATGTGGCTTTGGTCGGTGGCGGATCCTTTCCCCAACCGGGTGAAATATCCCTTGCGCACAAGGGAGTCTTGTTTCTTGATGAATTGCCTGAATTTAAACGTACTGTTCTGGAGGTGCTGCGACAACCCCTCGAAGACAGGGTGGTGACTGTAAGCCGAGCCAGGTTCTCTGTTGAATTTCCGGCTTCCTTTATGCTGGTTGCTTCTATGAACCCTTGCCCCTGTGGATATTATAATCACCCGGATAAAAAGTGTGTTTGTCCTCCGGGAATGGTACAAAAGTATCTCAACAAGGTTTCCGGGCCCTTGCTGGACAGAATTGACATCCATATTGAAGTAACGCCGGTGCCCTTCAGAGAGCTTACTGAATCAAGACCCTCGGAAAGAAGCAAATTGATTCGTGATAGAGTGATTAAGGCCCGGGAAATACAGGATGGCCGCTATAAAGAAATTGATGGCGTATACTGCAATGCCCAGATGTCTTCCAGGCTGTTGCGCGAGGTGTGTCAGATTTCCGATACTGGCAGCCTGTTGCTCAAAACTGCTATGGAAAGGCTTGATCTATCCGCCAGAGCATACGACAGGATATTAAAGGTTTCGCGTACCATAGCCGATTTGGATAACAAGCCTGATATCCTGCCCGAGCATTTAGCCGAAGCCATACATTACAGAAGTCTGGACAGAGAAAATTGGGCTGGGTCATAAATAAATAGCAGAAAAAAGCGTTATCATTCAACATACTTCCCTAAAAATTAAAGCATATAATGAAATTTACAAAAGCAATTGTTTTCAGCGTATTTATTCTGGTCATAAGCTCAAATATGTTCATGGCCTGCCAGCAAAATAAAACCCATAAAAACGATACCGAAACCCAACTAACAGAACTACAAACCAGGGCGTTAAACTTTACCAGCCCATTACCTCTGCCTGATTACGAGCAGTCGAAGGAATTGGTTCATTTGGGAAAAATGTTATACTATGAGCCCCGCTTATCAAAAAGCGGCATCATCAGTTGCAACACCTGCCACAATCTGGCCATTTATGGTGCAGATCTTCAGCCCGTTTCCATTGGACATGCCTGGCAAAAGGGGACATTTAATGCGCCAACGGTGCTGAATGC
>JBEPXC010000372.1:0-3392 GCA_041642035.1 Sphingobacteriia bacterium | reverse complement strand
GTGGGGGGCAAGTGGACCACCTTCCGTCGCATGGCACAGGATATGGTTGAGAAAGTAGAAAGTGTGAAAGACTGGAAGAAAACCTCCTCTCCAACCAAAAAACTAAAAATACATGGCTATACCACCCATGTCAACCACAACGATCCCATGTCTATTTATGGCTCTGATAAGCAAAAGATACATGAGCTTGCCGCCAGCCAAACGGGTATGGATACCCTGATCAGCGAACCTTTGCAACTGATGAAGGCTCAGGTGGTATGGGCTGTGCGATATGAAATGGCTCGTACCCTCGAGGATGTTCTTTCACGCCGCATACGCTGCCTGTTTCTCAATGCACCCGAAGCCATGCGCATCGCACCGAAGGTGGCGCAAATCATCGCTGAAGAGTTGGGGAAAGACCTAAACTGGCAGCAACAACAGCTGAAAAGCTTTATCTCTGTGGCTAATAACTACGTGTGCTGCGACCACTACAAAAAAGAAAACTAATTATCGTAAGCATTTGCCCCGTTATATAAATAGACCCCATAACCTAAACGCACATGGAACAATTTATTTTAGCATTGGATCAGGGAACCACAAGCTCGCGCGCGCTGCTCTTTGACAAGGCAGGCAACATCCGTTCAGTGGCCCAGAAAGAATTTCAACAAATCTTCCCCAGGCCCGGCTGGGTGGAACACGACCCCAACGACATCTGGTCTTCGCAGGTCTCTGTAGCTGCCGAAGCTATGTCTAAATTGGGTATCAATGGGACCCGTGTGGCCGGTATCGGCATTACCAACCAAAGGGAGACCACTATTGTGTGGGATAAAAAAACCGGAGACCCCATCTACAATGCCATCGTTTGGCAGGACAGGCGCACCTCGGGCTATTGCGATGAGCTCAAGGAGCGTGGCATGGCGCAAACCATCCGCGAAAAAACCGGACTGGTAATCGATGCCTATTTCAGTGGCACCAAGGTAAAATGGATCCTGGACAATGTGAAAGGCGCACGCGATAAAGCCCAACGAGGCCAACTGGCCTTCGGAACGGTCGATTCATGGCTTATCTGGAAACTTACCCAGGGACGAACCCATGTTACCGATGTCACCAACGCCAGTCGTACCATGCTGTACAACATTCAAAAACTCGACTGGGACGAGGAAATGCTCAGGCTTATGGATATCCCCAAATCGATGATGCCCCAGGTGAAATCATCCAGCGAGGTATACGATCATACCAATACAACCTTCTTTGCCTCTAAGGTACCTATTGCCGGTATTGCCGGCGACCAGCAGGCTGCCCTGTTCGGACAGATGTGTACCGAAGAGGGCATGGTAAAAAATACCTATGGCACCGGTTGCTTTATCCTTATCAATACCGGTGAAAAGCCTTTCATCTCTAAAAATAACCTGGTAACAACCATTGCCTGGCAAATCAACGGCAAGACCACTTATGCCCTTGAAGGAAGCATCTTTATTGCCGGTGCTGTTATTCAATGGTTGCGCGATGGGCTGGGAATCATCAAATCTTCCTCCGAGGTAGAAGCCCTGGCCCGCACGGTGGATGATAGTGGCGATCTGTATCTGGTGCCCAGTTTTACCGGTATGGGAGCACCCCATTGGGATCAGTATGCCCGCGGATTGATGGTGGGCATCAGCCGGGGTACCACCAGCGCTCATATTGCCCGGGCCGCCCTCGAAGGCATCGCCTATCAGACCATGGATGTGCTAAAAGTGATGGAAAAAGATACCGGACTTAAAGTGAAAGAGCTGCGTGTAGATGGGGGCGCTTCTGCCAACAATTTGCTCATGCAGTTTCAGGCCGATATTATCAATACCCATGTGGTAAGACCCAAAATTATTGAAACTACAGCCCTGGGTGCTGCATACCTTGCCGGACTGGCTACAGGTTTCTGGGAAAACATGGATGAAATCAGAAAGCAGTGGCAGCTGGATAAAAATTTTGAACCCTCCCTTTCTGACGACGAAACTGCCGCCAGAAAACTCAAATGGGCCGATGCCGTAAGCCGGGCCAAAGCGTGGACGAAGTAATAGGAAGAAAGCTGGTAGCTCGAAGCTGGAAGCTGGAAGAAAGAGAAGACTTTCCATCGTCCGGAGGACATGGAAACGTCTGGATAGATAAGATAACTTGAAATGTAGAATGGGTTTATTCGTTGTCTTAAATGTTTAGCAGACATACAGCACAGGAGTCACCCTTCCCGGTCATCCTGAGAGCCAACGCCCCCTCCGCGGGCGAAAAATGTGATTATGACAATGAGTGAGCTGGATTAAAGATCTTCCGTATTTACATCTTTCTTCATCTTTTTGCTTGATCAAAAAGAAGCAAAAAATCAAGGCTGCGGATAATTCCCGACAAGTCTAAGCTCACTCCGCTAAAAGTTTGAATGTTCCGCAAAGAAAGATTTTGTCATTGAATAATGATTACTGCTTGCGGAACTGCAAACTTTTCAAAAAGCTCCGTTTCACTAAGACTTGTTACCGGGAATTCTCCAAGGCCGGATGGGTGCTCCGATCAAGATTATAATTGATTCTTAAACGAGTCTATTTTGACGCATTGAGATTCAATTAACTACAGAGTTGTCATTGGTAACTTGTTTCAGGAAGGGAAAGGCCGGGGATGGGTCAAAAACAAATAATAAAAATCACAAATCATGGAAAATGCACTAATCTTCGAAGTCATTGGTACCGCTATTCTCATCCTCATGGGAGGGGGCGTGGTGGCCAATTCAATCCTGAAAAAATCAAAAGCTGAAGGAGCCGGATGGGTAAATATTACCCTGGGATGGGGACTGGGTGTATTCATTGCCGTAATTGTTGCAGGTCCGCACTCGGGCGCACATATCAATCCTGCTGTAACCATCGGGCTGGCCACTGCCGGTTTAATTTCCTGGGCCATTGTACCGGGTTACATCCTGGCGCAAATTGTCGGGGCGTTTATAGGCGCATGCCTGGTGTACCTGGTGTTTAAGCTGCACTTCGATGCTACCGACGATTCAGGCGCCAAGCTGGCGATATTCTCTACCATGCCGGCCATACCCCACAAATTCTACAACCTCATGTCGGAAGTGGTGGGCACCTTTGTGCTCATCTTTGTGATATTCTATATTGCCGAGCCACGCTTTGTGGCCAATGTGGTGGAAGGCGAAGTGATTGGTTTGGGTTCACTGGGCGCTTTGCCCGTAGCGCTGCTGGTAGTGGCCATCGGTATGTCGTTGGGCGGACCCACCGGATATGCCATCAACCCGGCCCGTGACCTGGGCCCCCGAATCGCCCATACGCTCTTACCCATCAAGGATAAAGGCAGCAGCGGCTGGACTTATGCCTGGGTGCCTGTGGTAGGCCCAATCATTGGTGCAGTACTGGCTGCTGGGTTGTTTTCTCTGCTCCGCTAAA
>JBEPXC010000371.1:0-3398 GCA_041642035.1 Sphingobacteriia bacterium | reverse complement strand
ATCATAGCATAGAATCCAATTTGAAGCTCCTTAAACAAACATTTACATCGATGTTTCAGCGTTACTTTAAGGCAATGCCTTGAATACTTTTTTTCTTAACTTTATTAATTACAGATATGAAATGCAGATTTTGCAATACAGATTTAATCCATACCGTAATCGATCTTCAAAGTAGTCCTTTGGCAAATGATTTTTTGGATAATCAAAAAGTAAGGCATGCAGAAATACATTATCCATTAAGAGTATTGGTTTGCCATAATTGTTATCTTGTTCATTCAGAGCAGTATAATGGTTCAGCAGATATCTTCAACAATGAATATGCATACTATTCTTCTTTCTCGAGTAGTTGGGTTGAGCATGCAAGATTATATACGGAAATGATTGTAGAACGGTTTGGATATGATTCAAAATCATTGGTGATAGAAATAGCATCCAATGATGGATATCTATTACAGCATTTTGTTAATAAAAATATTCCTGTACTGGGTATTGAACCGTCCCAAAATGTAGCTACCGAAGCTACCTTAAAGGGAATACCTACTATGATTCAGTTTTTTGGAACTGAACTTGCGCACAATCTTGCTAAAAAAAGAAAGAAAGGGAATTTGATAATAGGGAATAATGTGATTGCCCATGTTCCTGAAATAAATGACTTTGTTGAAGGACTAAGAATTGCTCTTCAAAAATCAGGAGTCATAACGCTTGAATTTCCCCATCTAATGAAATTGGTTGAAGAAAGTCAGTTCGACACCATTTATCATGAACATTTTTCGTATTTTTCGCTGTATACGTTGAATAACATATTCAGTGCTCACGCCCTTAAGATTTTCGATGTACAGGAAGTTTCTACTCATGGTGGGTCATTACGGATTTTTGCCGCACACCAAAAGGACCTCTCAAAACCCATTTCTAATAATGTAATCAATTTGTTAAATAAGGAGGAGGAGGCAGGGGTAAATACGCTCAAATATTACTTCCATCTACAGGAAAAAGCAGACAAGATCAGAATGGATTTTCTTGAATTTCTGATTGAGCAAAAGAAGCTGGGTAAGAAAGTAATAGGCTATGGTGCTGCTGCCAAAGGAAATACCTTGTTAATTTATTCTGGAATCAAAGGAAGCCACTTTATTGAGTTTGTGGTTGACAAGTGTGATTTTAAGCAGAATAAGTACCTCCCGGGATCTCATATTCCGGTAGTGCATGAAGAAAGAATAAAAGCATTCAAACCTGACTTTATTATTATTTTCCCATGGAACATTAAAAATGAGATCATGACACAGATTGATTATGTTAAAGATTGGGGCTGCCAGTTTGTGACCTTTATACCAGAGAAACAATTAATAAGTCTTGGATGAGGCGGTTGGTGTTTTGCATTTTGCGATATGCCTTCACATTTCAGAATATGGACTGATGGCATGAATTGAGATTAAGGTTTAGAGCCACTTTTTATTTCGAAAGTAAAGTAGCATACCAAGAAATATGAAAATAATTATTGACCACACCAACAGGTAACCATACTTCCACCCCAATTCAGGCATATTCGTAAAATTCATTCCATAAACCCCTGCAATAAAAGTCAGGGGAATAAAAATGGTCGCCACAATGGTTAGCGTTTTCATGACCTGGTTCATATGATACCCTTGCACAGAAAAGTACAAGTTGGTGCTGCTCTCCAAGGCAGCAAGAATCATATCACAGCTATCAATAAGGGTTAAGCATAAATCCTTAATTTCCAGAAAATACTTTAGGTGTTTGATCTCAATATACCTACACTCCCCTCGTTCAATCAACAGCATAAACTCCTTTATGGGCAGTATAGATTTTTTTACAAAATGAACGAATTTCTTATGATTCTCAATGATTTCCAGTGAATTTGGTGAAGGCTGTTTTTTGGGGTTTGTGAAATTCATCCCTTCTATTTCCTCGTCCAGCTGGTTCAATGTTTTAAAATAATTGTCCAGTATTGCTTCAAGCATCACATAGAGTAAAAAATCAGCACCTCTTTCCCTGATAATTCCCTTGTCCTGCCTTAATCGATACCTAAGGTGCTCAAAAAAGTCAGCCTTTCGTTCCTGGAAGGAAATTAAAAAATTCTTACCAAAAGCAAAACTAATTTGTTCGGTCAACATCTGAGTTTCTGAGGGAACTATCGACTTAAGGGTTAAGAAAGAAAAACTCTCAAATTCCTGAAACTTTGGTCGTTGGTTTACATCGAGAATATCCTGAATTACCAGATTGTGGATATTCTGTTTGTTACATATAGCGGCAACGACTTCAGGTTCATTTAAACCGTATATATTCAACCAGTAATTGTACTCATCTTGTTTAAACTCCTCTAAACTCTCAGGTGAAACCTTTTTCAACTCTATACTTTCTTCCTTTCTGTATTTAAACAATTGAATGTCTATCTTTAAGAAAGGTGCATGTCCCGTATAAGAAAATTTTCCCGGGTCACTTTTTTTTCTGTTAAGAAGAGAAGCCCTCTTCTTTTTTTTGCGTGTTTCCATTTTTACTTTTTTGGGAATAATCTAATGGGTTTTACGGAAATCAACGATCATAAGGTTACAGATGTTGAGGATCTTTATGGCCCTACTTCCTTTCAATAAATCTATTTCCCTTCTAAATGCAGGGTTCCTTTTGCTGGATGTAATTTAACCCGGAAATTAACACGGGACTTAATATTCTATATGGACTCCCATGAAGGATTGCAGTTACAATAATAGGATATTTATAAATATAAACAACATCGAAATCCTTTTTTTCAACAAAAGCATGTAATTTGACCCTCATCTGTTGCAATTTTAAAAGGTTCCCATAGAGATGGATTTTGAGAATAGTAAAAATCCTATTAGCCAAAGAGTTAAAAACAACAATCAATCAACACCCATAAGATACTTTTTAATGGGTAGCGATATCAACAATAGTGTAGAAACATATCACACAGAAGCGAAAGGAAAGCATTTTTTTATTTTGCAGTCCAGAACTGAAACAGCATTCTGAAACTCTCCTGTGTTTGTATAAGCATATAATGGTTTATGGCTCGTATCTTATGGCATACAATTGGCAGTAGCAAAATATTAACCACAAAATATTTCAATTATGAGAATAAGACACCAATTTTTTACAGCAGTTAGTACATTATTATTTTTAATAATAATGGTATCTTGTGGACAAACAAGACAGAACAATACCGGAGAGGCCGAAATGGTGGAAGAAACAATGGTCTACTATGCGGCCTTAAACAGCTTAAACCAAAGCATTACAAACCAGGATGTTACCGGGTCGTTGACCATTACCGTAGAGGGTGACAGTGCCACTATAGAACTCAGTGTTGCTTCTCTTGCTCCTAACATGATGCATTTGGCGCACCTTCATGGCTTTGAAGATGGTTCAGAAGC
>JBEPXC010000370.1:0-3399 GCA_041642035.1 Sphingobacteriia bacterium | reverse complement strand
GTGGGCAGGCAGATAATGGCCTGACGGCACTCTATTTCCAATACGGACGTTATCTGATGATCTCCTCGGCACGCAAGGGTACGCCCCCTTCAAACCTTCAGGGAATATGGAATCCGTTTGTTCAGCCCCCCTGGGGAAGTAACTATACCATCAATATCAATACCCAGATGAATTACTGGCCCGCAGAAAACACCAATCTGGCAGAGTGCCACCATTCACTTTTCGATTTCATGGAAGGGCTGGCAGTTAATGGGGCCATCACAGCAGAAACCAATTATGGTATCCCTGCCGGATGGTTGGCAAGCCACAATACCGACATCTGGGCCAAAACTTCACCCACCGGTGGGGAAGACTGGGATCCCCGCGGGGCACCCCGTTGGTCGGCATGGCCAATGGGTGGAGCCTGGTTCAGCCAGCATCTGTGGGAACACTTCCTGTATAATGGCGATATTGCCTTCCTTTCAGAAAAGGCCTGGCCGCTGATGCAGGGTTCTGCTGAATTTTTGCTCAACTGGATGGTTGAAGATGAAAATGGTTACCTGGTTACCAATCCATCAACTTCACCTGAAAACAGCTTTAACCTTAATGGGAAAAGAATGGATATATCAATGGCCTCTACCATGGACATGTCGCTTATCCGTGAATCTTTCTCCATCATACGGCAAGCTGCAGAAATATTGGGCATCAGCAATCAGTTCACCGAAAGGATAGAAAACGCGATTCCCCGCCTCTATCCGTTCCATATTGGACGTTTAGGCCAGTTGCAGGAATGGTATAAAGACTGGGATGATCCTGATGATACGCACAGGCACATATCTCATCTGTACAGTCTGCATCCGGGCAACCAGATAACATCGCAACATTCGCCCGAATTGGCAAAGGCTACAAAGCAAACCCTTATCCATCGCGGCGATTTTAGCACTGGCTGGTCTATGGCATGGAAAGTAAACTGGTGGGCAAGGCTGAAAGAGGGCAATCGTGCCTATAAAATGTTAAAAGACGGACTTACATACATTGGTAAGAAAACAGAGGTAAGAGGAAGAGAAGGCACAAGCACTAACCTGTTTACCAACGCCCATTCGGCAGTCCAGGTTGAAGGAAATTTTGGAGGCACCGCAGGTATTGCCGAAATGCTCGTACAAAGCCATGAAGGTTATATTCACCTGCTCCCGGCATTACCCGATGAATTATCCAGCGGAGAAGTAAAAGGACTTGTTGCCCGTGGAGGCTTTGTTATTGATATGAAATGGGAAAACGGATTATTGGCAACCGTTGATATTCATTCACGGTTGGGAGGAAATTGCAGGATAAAAGTAAACGGGAATCTATACAGCATGAATGTAAGATTGCAGCCTGCCGAGGGTGAGAATCCAAACCATCTTCTGGCAAAACCAGATTCTGTTCCTTACGTTAATAATGCCCACGGAAAACTGGTTGAATGGCTTCCTGACCCAGGCAATATTTATGACTTCCCAACAGAGGCAGGTTATTCATATGAGTTTAAATGAGTTGAATGAAAGGTAATATGTTAGCGTTGATAGCAAATCATTAGTGCCCATTCGTGATAAACTTTTCAATAATTTAAATTAATTTTACCCGATAAAACGAGCATGATACAATCAACACAAATCAGGATGAGAATTCATGCCGCAATTTCCATCCAACCTTAATTAAAAAAATATCTACCCATGAAAAAAACCATCCTAATCTTCCTGCTCTTTGCGGGAATTTCGATTACACAAGCCCAGGAATCCTGGCAAAATTTATTTAACGGCCAAAACTTTGATGGCTGGGAAAAATTAAATGGAGATGCGGAATACATTATTGAAGATGGCGGCATCATTACCGGCACGTCGAGGCTGAATACACCCAATACCTTCCTGGCCACCAAACAAAAATACGCTGATTTCATCCTTGAATACGACGTAAAGATTGATAATGAACTCAATTCGGGTGTGCAGATACGAAGTAACAGTTTTGATTCGTACCGATCCGGGCGCGTACACGGTTACCAGGTCGAGCTCGATCCGGCTGCCCGTGCATACAGTGGCGGCATCTATGATGAAGCACGTCGTGGCTGGATCTATCCCCTGGCGGGGAATGAGGCAGGCAGGCAGGCCTTTGTGCAGGGACAATGGAATCATTTCAGGGTAGAAGCCATTGGCAATACCATCCGCACCTGGATAAACGGACAAATGTGCGCCAACCTTACCGACGACATGACCAGCGAAGGGTTCATAGCATTACAAGTGCATAGTATTGGTAGAGAAGAACAGGTTGGGAAGCAGGTAAGCTGGAAAAACATCCGCATCATGACATCAGGACTGGAAGAAAACCGCTGGGCCGTTGATCCTGCCGTGCGCGAAATCAGTTACCTTATTAATGAACTTTCGGAAAACGAAACCCGCAAAGGATGGCGATTGTTGTGGGATGGTGAAACCACCAACGGCTGGATAGGTGCAAAGACAGATCATTTCCCCCAAGAAGGTTGGGAAATCAATGATGGCGTACTGACCGTACTTGCTACCGATGGTGGCGAATCAACCGGCCCCGGCGACATCATTACCGAAGCAGTCTTTGCCAATTTCGAGCTGGAACTGGAATTTAAATATTCCGAAGGTGCCAACAGTGGCATCAAATATTTCGTGGATGCCGAACTCAACAAAGGGCCCGGATCGGCTATCGGGTGCGAGTTTCAGATTCTTGACGACGAAAGACATCCCGATGCCAAAAATGGCGTGAATGGAAACCGTACGCTTGCCTCACTCTACGATCTGATGACAGCCGAGGTTCTTACCGCCGGCAACAGGGTAGACAAAAGCCCCAATAAATGGCACAAGGCGCGTATTGTTTCAAGAGATGGAAAGGTTGAACACTGGCTCAACAATGAGAAAATGATAGAGTACGACCGCTTCACACAGATGTTCAGAGCCCTGGTTGCCTATAGCAAATATGCGCAATGGGAAGAATTCGGACAATGGGAACAGGGCCATATCCTGCTTCAGGATCATGGCAACACCGTACACTTCAGGAGCATTAAAATAAGGGAATTTTAAAGTTTCTTTTTTATATTTATCCTTTATTAAGGATCAGACAATAGGTTCATTTCAACATCTGTTGTCTGATTTTTTTTTCATCACTTAGACACGCCCATACCAGGTCAGAATATAGAATAGATATTATCTTTTGAAGAAGGGACCATGCAACCTTTAGCTCCTTTTTTGACCCATCCCCGGCCCTTCCCTTATTACTCTTTCCCTTTTGATACTGGTCGGTTGTCAGGAAAACAAAGAGAAGGCATCTCAGAAAGCCGGTTCTTGTGTAATCCATCAGATTTATAATTTACCTTGTAATGATGAAAGGGATTACGATTATGGTTGATATAATTAATCCCCTTAT
>JBEPXC010000369.1:0-3405 GCA_041642035.1 Sphingobacteriia bacterium | reverse complement strand
CAAAAGGATTAAGAATTTCCCATTTATCATGGGTTTTATAGAAGACAGTATCAGCCTGCGAAGTTCTTATATTGGTGTAAAGAACATCTTCATGCAGCAAAACCTGTGTGGCACTGTATTGTGGTAATTCCTTATCGGGCTTCCAATACTGAAAATCGGCCAGGTTGGGCGCATTAGCATCGGCCCTGAGCAAGCCCGCTTCTGTGGCGGCATAAAAGGCATCGGGCGAAAGGGCTATATCGTATACATTGAGCATACTTCCCTCGGGACCGATAAACCAGGTGTCTAGAATGACAAACAATTCCAGATCCAAAACTACAATCCCGAAGTCACAGGAGAGATAGGCTTTGTTCTGATCCACCAGAATATTGTTGATGCTTTTTGATCCGATGATATTGGATTGTCTGATATCGGATATGGTAAAAAAAACGCCCTCCTTTAAAATATCCAGATTGCCATTCTGATATCCCATCAGCAGGATATCGTTCTCTTCAGAGTATCTCAGCACCTTGATTCCAAAGTCACTTAAGCCGTTTACCTTATCGTATTTACGTATGCTGTTGTATTCCTTGTTGTATTCAAGTAGCCCATAGGGAGTGGCGGCATATATTAAGCCGGGTGCTTCGCTGATGGATACAATCGTATGGCTGGGTAAATGGTGTCTCCATTGACCAATAGCGATATCCTGCGATTGCATGGAAGCCACTCCAAGAAGATTTAGGAACATCAAAATTATAGCTTTGATATTTAGTATGGGGCTGTTGATTATGCGCATAAAAGTATTGTTGGAAAAGATCAATGCTGTTAAAAATAAAACATAAAAAGAATGGAATTATTGTAACTGTTCGCTACAAGTGTTGCATTTTTTCTTCAAAAGGTACTCTTCGCAAGCTACTGCAGAACAATCATTCCGGTTATACGAATATACATGTTTAATTCGCTGGGATAATCTTTTCTGTCCTGATTTTTTTTAGAAACCCCACAATTAGGGCTTTAGGACCTGAGCTGAAACAATCCAGGAATAACCTAAAAAAGCCATGATACCCGCAAGGTGTCATGGCTTTTTTATCAGACTGAGGCTATATTATCTCAGCAGGTTTCCTAATCTCACGCCGAAGTATATAGTTCGTGGCAGCATGGGCCCATAAAGGTAACCTGGGTCTCGATCCGGTCCTAAATCAAAATCGGACTGGTAAGAATTAAGAATATTTTTAATGCCTGCAAAGATCT
The DNA here is from genome assembly GCA_041642035.1 of Sphingobacteriia bacterium. Classification (GTDB taxonomy): domain Bacteria; phylum Bacteroidota; class Bacteroidia; order Bacteroidales; family UBA7960; genus SKVR01. Next base: position 2,175 of record JBEPXC010000369.1, on the reverse strand, counting down.
GTACTCCAGAGCTGTTGAGCTTGGTGCTGTAACTTATTCTTGCGCCGATATCCTGAAAGGCCTTACTTTCTCTAAGTTCACCATTAATAGCTATTTCCTCATCCTCATAATAATTTTCCAGCTGTGGACCGAAATAGGGCAGAAGCATTTTACCAGTATAATTTCCACTTACTGAAGTGGCCCAATGATCGCTGATGGTCCAGTCGGCAGTAATGAAGCCATAGGTATTGGGGCTGCGGAAAAAACTTTTCTCATCAAATTCCTGTGCCTCTTCATATTCTGATCTTTGAAAAGTTATTCCGCTTGAAAAAGATAACTTTCTGCCCGGGATGATATTGACTTCGGTGTTAATGCCTTTAACAACAGCACTACCCTGGGCGTTCTGTCGTATGTATTCTACCACACCATTATCATTTGGTTCTCCAAATTCCAGTACGAAGGGGTTGTTCAATTTGGTATAGAAACCTTCAGCCAAAATCCCAAAGGAGGTTTTGCCTATCATCCTGTTATAGTCCAATGATGCCATATAGCTCTGACTGGTTTCCGATTTAAGATCAGGATCATTGTGGTGAATTACCTGGCGGGCTCCTGAGGTTTCTATATGTAGGTCTTCATCGAATATTTGAGGTGCACGATACCCCTGCGAATAACTCACGCGCGATTGCAAACCGGGCATAATATTGTAAAGAAGGCTGATCCGTGGGCTAAACATATTACCCTTTTTGGGATCAAAATTTTTCTCCTTGTCTTCGATATGGTAATTATCGAATCGTCCACCCACTGAAATGAGCATGTTACGGTAATTGATGTCATATTGGGCAAATAAGCTGTAGATGAGAATATCCTGATCAGCTATTAGAGTATTGTCTACAAAAACCCTCTCTTCGCTTCCATGGGTATTCTCAAAATCTTCGTAACCCAGCTTTTGATCTACCATGGTTTCTCCCGTAATCTCCGCTCCGGAAGTAAAAACAGACTTTCCAAGCAGCGCTTTATACTGTACTCCTGTATTGAAGGTAAAGTTATCAGTCCTTCCATAATCTTTCAGGGATTGGTCGGCTCCATAATAGGTGCCTCTGTCGATTAGCTGTCCTGATGCAAAAATATTAAGCATGTCAGTGCTTCTGAAAAACTGGTTGAAATTTATAACCCCTGTAGAAATCTTATGAGTAGCTGATTCAGCCACCTTGGCCTGGTGAGGAAGCTTGTCAAAATCATTACCCCCTCTTCTTTCTTCTTTAATATTGTAAAAATCAACCGTTAGCTTGCTTCTCATTCCAAAGCGGTGAAAAAACCTTGATCCCAGGGTAGTATTATCAATCATGGTAACTTCGGAAAAATCATCACCATTGGCATCGAAGGGAGACTTGTCGCGGTGAAAACCAAAAACAGAAAGCCCTGTTTTTTGGTCTGCTGTTACCATCGAGGTATTAAAACTGATATGGTTATCGGGAGATAAACCTCCTGTATTGTCCATGCCAACACCAGAGATACCCGAGTTCAACGCCACTTCATAGCTGCTTACCAAAGGATCCTTTAGAATAACATTTATGGTACCTGCAATAGCATTGCTGCCATATATGGCTGAGCCACCACCTCTTACTACTTCCACGCGCTCGATCATATTGGCCGGGATAAGCTCAAGACCATACACACCCGCCAATCCACTAAACACCGGGCGGCTATTGATCAAAACCTGAGAGTAGGTTCCTTCCATGCCGTTCATGCGCACCTGGGTGAAGCCACAGTTTTGGCAATTGTTTTCCAGTCTGAGTCCCGGAGCAAAATTCAGTGCGTCGCCAAAACTGGCCGAGTTGGTATTGTTGAAAAGATTGGGACCCAGTGAATTTACAATTACCGGCGATTCAGATCTTTTGCGTTCATTGCGATCGCCTGTTACAACGATCTCTTCCAATCCCAGGGCATCATATTCCATGTAAATGTTGATCTCCTGGGTTTCCTTTTCCACCGCAATTACATCAATTTCTTTGGGTTTATACCCCATAAAGCTTGCCATAAGGGTATGCTGGCCTACCGGAAGATGAAGTAGTCGGAAATGCCCCGTTTCATCGGTTACCGTGCCTATGGTGGTGCCTTTTAGACTTATGGTGACAAATGGCAGGTGCTCTCCCTCACTTAATACATGTCCCACAACATTGGCATCGGTTTTTACGC
>JBEPXC010000368.1:0-3415 GCA_041642035.1 Sphingobacteriia bacterium | reverse complement strand
TGGGTCGGCTTCACCATCACCATCTACATCTTTTACACTAAAAATGCCTTCGCTGGTTTCAAAAACCAAGGCATTGTTGTTGGCTTTAAGCATCTCCCAGATTTCTGTTCCGCCTACATAATCCGGACCCTTCTGTGCAGGATTACCGTCGTTGTCGAAGTCAGGATTTCCTGCCCCCATGATAACATCCAATTGAGTGTTGAAAAACATATAGCGGGCTATCTCTGCATAATTGTTGCGTTGTTGGTTGTGAGCTGCAAAGCTTGCAGGAGTGGCATGGCTTAAGGGAACGCTCGATACAACACCGATTGCTTTGCCCAGTGCTTTTGCCGACTGGCTGATATGCATCAGGGTATCGCCATGGATACCCATACCGATTGCACCATTATAGGTTTTAGTACCTGTAGATAAGGCCGTGCCGGCAGCACCCGAATCGGTAGCGCTCCTTTTTAAATACTCGGGATTTTTGGACGCTTCACGAGGGTTGTATCCGCTGCTATACACCGTGTCACCTTCGGAGGTGGAGATAACCGAAGGATAGGTAGCCATAGCAAAACGAACCCAGTCCTGCTGCTCGAAGACCTGTGCGTGGTCTTTGCCATGGGTATAGTAATTGGCGGCTTTGAGATGATTATAACCCATGCCATCGCTGATGAAAACAATGATGTTTTTGGGTGGGGTTGACGTTAGAGGGTTGTTTTTTTCTTGCCCTGTACCTGAGGTGCAGGATACGGCAAGAAATAAAATGGATAGAGTAGCGAGTGTAATTTTATTTTTTAAAATCATGTTGAAAGAAATAAATTTAATTTCTGCATTATGTGGTAATGCAATTTGTTTGTGTGTCATTGCATAAAAACGCCTTGTCTAACACCTTTAGTATTTCATGGGGATGGAATTATAAAATAATCTTACCTCACAAGATAAAAATGGTAGTTATTCAAGGCATTTTTTGGTTAATTGGTTGCTGGAATTTATAACTCCAACGCGTTAAAGGTAAGATAATTTTCCCACATTTCCTGCATGGTATTTTTTACCTTATTCTGATTCATACGGCGCTGGAAAATTTGCTCCTGTGAAAAAGCGCTATGCTCCATTTTTTTTCGGATGTCTGCCCGTAATCTGCCGGTACGTTTTCTAATGTTGTTCATAACCATGTTTTTTTAATTTCTTGTCAAGAGTCCCTGTGACAAATATAGCCATTAAAAGCTATTATTCGATGGTTTTATAAACAAATGTTTCGTTAATATTTTGTTTACAAGCCTTAAATTTCATGTTAAATCGAATGAGATCGTATACGGGTGGTAATTGTATAGCTTTGTTGTTGGGTGATATGGGTAGATTGCAATCCCTCATCAGGTTAATGCATTTTGTTATTGTGGGCAATGACCAAATGTTTCGCATTTCACAATATGACATTACCGTGATCTGGCGCACAGCGTGCGCTCCGGAATTTACAGATTGCCCCACGTAGGCCCGCACGGTGGTGCGGGCACATTAAAGGTGCAGTATACTTTAATTGCGTCAACGTAGGCCCGCACGGTGGTGCAGGCATATGGTGGGGACTTCATGGCACGATTTAAACGCCATCGTCTACTGGGGGCATGGGCAGGCCGGCCTAAAGGCATAAGAAATATATTGTTTAAAGACATAAATAAGGCTGTATATAATAAAAGATGATTATTTTTGAAAGGAATTTTTTAAAATCCATGCTATGAAGGTGGTCATACCGATGAGTAAAAGCATTTCATGATTGATTCCTGAACAGAGATTTTAAAATGGTATTTTTGTAACCTATGGCAGATAGAGCATACATAACAGCAAAAGTCTTTAAATGGGGCCCGAGAATCAGCAAAAACCTGGATGCCTTTCGTGGAGGGTATATTGAGCCAACACAGGCCAGTTCGTTATTGAATGTTAAAGTAAATAAATTCCCTAAACTTGAAGTACAAATGCATAAGTGAACGTAAACAACAAAATATACTGTTTAGATGCTAATGTGCTTATTCAGGCATGGCAGAAGTCTTTGGTAACAGAATTAGGTATAAGATTTAATTGTGAAATAGCAACTCATTAGTTACGGATCAGCATCAGTAACCATTAATTATTGTACAATAGAAGAAAGAATTAAATATAATTTATTAGATGAAGGTTTTATATGTGTCTTATGACGGAATGACGGATGCGCTGGGGCGCTCGCAGGTGATGCCTTACCTTATGGGTCTGGCGGCAAAAGGTCATAAAATACATATAGTAAGTTGCGAGAAAAAACAGATATTGCCCCACGAAACTGCCGAAGTACAGACCTTATTAAACCAGAGCAATATTGCCTGGAGTCCCTTATCCTTTACCATCCGGCCTCCCTGGGTGTCGAAAATCATCGATGTACTCAAAATCAAGAAAAAGGCTATTGATTTGCACAAACAGGAGAAGTTTGATGTTGTGCACTGTCGCAGCTATATTGCCGCTTTGGCCGGACTTGAGCTCAAGCTGAAGTATGGGGTGAAGTTTGTTTTTGATATGCGGGGCTTTTGGGCCAACGAACGCATCGACGGCGATATGTGGAACCTGGACAACCCGGTATATGCCTATATTTATACATACTTCAAGAAGAAGGAAAAGGAATTTTTTCGTTTTGCCGATGCCGTAGTCAGTCTTACCCATAACGGCAGAGGAGTGATTGGTGAGCTCTTTGGTCGTTCGGTTAAGGATAAAACCAGTGTAATACCCTGCTGTGTAGATACAGATTTTTTCTTTTCGGAGCATATTACATCCTCTCAAAAGGAAGTGCTGAAGAAGGAGCTGGGGATTGGTGACGACGATTTTATTCTTTCCTACCTGGGTTCTACAGGTACATGGTATATGACCGACGAAATGCTGAATTTCTTTAAAAAACTTCTGGTGAAATATCCGAATGCGAAATTCTTATTCATCTCCGGAGATCAGCCTGATTTTATCTTTAACAAAGCACGGGCACATGAAATTCCTGCTGATTGCATCATAGTAGCCAGGGCTACCCGTTCGCAGGTGCCTCTTTACCTGTCTTTATCAACCCTATCCATCTTTTTTATACGGCCTGTTTTTTCCAAGAAAGCCAGCAGTCCTACCAAGCAGGCTGAGATTATGAGTATGGGTATTCCGCTGATCTGCAATGCAGGAGTAGGTGATACCGATATGCTTTTTTCCGACGGGCAGGCAGGCCTGGTGGTAAAGGATTTTTCGGATGCTGAAATGGAGGCCGCCATCGAAAGAATAGATGCCGTGCTGAAGCTTGATCCCGCCATTATCCGCAACAAGGCCATCCAGTATTTTAACCTTCAGGATGGAATAGAACAATACAATGACATTTATAAGCAGATCAATCCTGTATTGGTCTAAACCTTTGTTGTTGGTTTTCGGAAAAAATCTTTCTGGTTCT
>JBEPXC010000367.1:0-3426 GCA_041642035.1 Sphingobacteriia bacterium | reverse complement strand
TACTGTTCTTTACAAGTTGTCGCATATAGTGACCTGTGCAGAAAAGATCACTTTTGTTCGCTAATGTACATGTAATCAAAAAGTCTTACGGTTGAATAGGATGTATCCGAAGTTAATGATAAAGGCCAGGGAATCTTCATCCCCTTCAAAGTAACTGAGTCCAGCGCTTAAAGGGCCCATGGGGGTATGGAGCACAAGGGCGGTATGATACATTAATGCAGGCTTTGCGTTATTCTTAATATATATGGCTGAATGCCCGCTATTCCGCTGTATAGCCTTGAAGGAATGAAAAAAATGTGCTTCGCCCTGAAATAACCAGTTTTTATTAAGAAGCAACACCGCTTTAAGTCCTGCGGCCATAAACTGGTTTCCGCGGAAAGCATCCAGGTAACGCGTGCTTGCCAGAGCAAAGGGATTGTACTGCTGTGACATGATGCGTGTCGCACTATAATTGGCCAGCAAGGGTCGGTTGGAGATAAATATTTCGCTTACGATAGCCGGACGAATCCGATGATTGGACATGAAGAAATTTTCCCATTTTAGCCCTATCTCCCACCAGGTGTGATGATTAGTGATGATAGCCGTATTGATAGCCGTACTGCCAGGATTGTATTCTTCCCGACCCGACATAATACGTGCTCTGATATTAAGAAAATGGCCCGTAGTAGGATATTGAATGTGATCAAGGGTATTGGTTTCCTTACTGACATAAAACCCGAAGGGCTTGATAAAGGTTAAATCTGTGGTATCTGTTCGGGAGAAATAATTGGTATTGTAATACTGGCTTTTGGCATGGGTGGCAAATATGCCTGTTTCCCATTTTCCCATGTATCCCGATGGAAAGACAAGGCGCAGATCGCTAAGGGATTCATGCTGTTTAATAAAAGAAGGTTTCTGTTCTTCAAACAGGAATACTGTTTCCGAGGCATAGTTCCATCGGCTAATAGTGCTCTCGGCCAGCAAATAGAAGGGTCGTTTTTTTAAAAACTCTACCCTGACACCCAGCTTGCCGCTGTTGTAATAATTGCCCACGAAAATGTTGCTATAAACCTTAAAAGGATATTGTCCAAGCTTTTCATAGGCAAACATAGCAAAAAACTGATTGATGGATTGGGATGATAAATTTCCCCCAAAGCTCCTTTGTAATGCATAATTCTTTACCAGATCTAACTCCATATCATACATGTTATCCTCTTTATCATGCACCAGACGGGGATAGATATGTTTGAATTTTTCCATAGAGAGTAAGCGGTAGTAGTTTCTTCGTAAGTCAGTTAGTGGTATAGCTCCTGGCTGTGGACTCAGAAATGACTTTGCAAAGGCCCCTTCTTTTCCCTCATTGTTGGTGAGAATTATATTATTGATCTTCTCCTTGGGAAATCCTTTTTTAAATTCTTCCCGCCTTTGATGTAATTCTCTGGCTGTGCGTTTTCCCGGATTCAGCTTATTTATAGAATCAAGATGATAGAGTACTTCGTTGTATCCCGAATCAAATATCTGGTTGTTTTTGCTGAAGTCGGTTACACCCACTTCGGGCACCTCAGGATGCAGGACGATTCCGGTTGAACCTTCCGGCAATTCATACCTGGAATATACCGTCAACATATTTTCAAGCTGTGAAAGCAAATCATGCACACTGGGCGGGTTTGGATTATTAGCTACTACACTTCCAATGATGATGTCGGGATTAAAACAATCTCTGACTACATCTGCAGGAAAATTATTAAACATACCCCCATCAAAAAGTATAACACTATCGATCATTATGGGCTTAAAATAAAACGGAAAGGTCATTGAGGCCCTTACCGATTCCGATAAGTGTCCCTTTTTAAGAACTACTGCTTTTTTGTTGGTGATGTCTGATGCAACACACCGAAAAGGAACAAAAAGGCTGTCGAAATTGTTGTTCGAGCTGGTTGATGCGGGACTAAGGTATTGCATAAACATAAAATCCATCATGCCTGGCGAAACGATGTTTGAAGGGATGTTTTCCCTGATAACCTGCTCAATGCTTAAGAGGTGCTCAAAAGAATAATTAAAGGTGAGCCAGGTAGGCGTAGGGTCGTCGTGGAAAAAGTAGAAATCATGTTCTTTGTTGAGTCGACCGGTAGATGCCTCTTCAAACTCTTTTGAACCCATTAATTTCAGGATTTCATCTGGTGTATATCCCGAAGCATATAATCCTCCAACCAGAGCTCCAATAGATGTTCCTGCAATATAATCAATGGCAATGCCCTGTTCTTCCAGCGCCTTTAAGACTCCTACATGGGCAACCCCCTTGGCTCCCCCTCCGCTTAATACCACAGCAACGGTTTTGCGTTCCTGAGCAAATATACTAAGGGGAAGGAATACCAGAATTAGCAACAGGTAGAGTAATAGCGGTCTTGTATTTGGCATTTTTGAGTGTTTGCTAAAAGTAATATTTTTGGATGTATTTAATGCTATCGGTAAAATAATTATAGGATTCTTATTCAACGAGGTATTTGCATTAGTCAATCATATTTTTCATGGTATTGTCAGCGTGCAAACTATAATGATGCCAAACCATGTAATAGACAAATAAACAATTTAATGCCATAATGATTGCCGATAAAAAGCAAGGCCTATTGATCCGATCCGTACAATATATGTACGTAAGCGTACGATAAATAGTATAGGAAAACAAAAGTTTTTCTCTGATCTTGTTAGCATAATAGGCCCCGATTAAACTAAGCACATCGGGAAAATTTGCCTTTATTTTTTACCGCACCTCTCTCTACTTTTGGTGGAATTGCCGTATCTTTATTATCAATTTTCCTGCATTCAACCTTACTCAGGTTGAACCAGGACAGAATAAAACAATGAGAATCATCATACATTAATCAAATCATAACCTACTTATGAAAAGACTATTTCGCATTGGGCTTCCGGCATTATTGGTAATTGCCGGCTCTGCCTGTAGTAACAATGACTCTGAACCAGTTGACCAGATTGAAACTCCCGAAGGATACGAGTTGGTCTGGCATGATGAATTTAATGAAGCCCAGATTGATCCGCTGAAATGGACCTTCGAAACAGGCGACGGAACCGATTATGGTTTACCCAAAGGTTGGGGTAATAATGAGTTACAAATCTATACCTCCGAAGAGAAAAACATTAAGGTTGAACAGGATGACGATGTTTCAGCATTGGTCATTACTGCACTGAAAGAAAATGAGAACGATTATACCTCAGCTAAGATTACCACCAACGGACTTTTCAGCATGCGGTTTGGCCGGATTGACGTAAAAGCAAAACTGCCCGCGGGGCAGGGCCTGTGGCCAGCCATATGGATGTTAGGCGATAATCGCGATAGGGTTGATTGGCCGGGAAGCGGTGAGATTGATATCATGGAAATGCTGGGCCATGAACCCGATAGGATTTATGCTACGGTGCATTATGTAGATG
>JBEPXC010000366.1:0-3427 GCA_041642035.1 Sphingobacteriia bacterium | reverse complement strand
ATAAGTCTCTTCATTCGGTATCTCTACTTGAGTTGGTTGATTTCGAGATGATGGATGAATTGAAAAAGGTGCTTAGGAATGCCAAAATAGAAATCATAGAGAAACTGGAAGATGCCAAAGCTGAATTAGAGAACCTTGGACGTATGGTGATTTACAACCTGGATTCAGCTATAGCCATGCTTGATGAACAGGGCGGGCAGGGGGTGCAAGCCAGTTATATGGATGCGAGGGGCTCAATGGATCGGGCTATACAAAACACTAGTGAACTTCAGGTCAGGTTTGATGCGTTTATAAAAAAACTTACACTGGAATTCGCCAAGGCTTCAGCTCATTTCTCATCACAATTAACAGAACTGACCAACAACAGCAGGGTGACAGAATTGCGCTATCGTATTGCCCGTGCCAAAGCCCTAAGAAAAAGCGAGCAGATTATTGTGTCTGTCAAGGATATTTCAAAGAGACTGCTGGAAAAATCGCAATTGTGGTTTAACAAATCTCGCCTGGGCCTTGTTTCAGGTATAAATTTTTTGAAAGATCAGCTGGGCATACAGCATGTTACTGGTGATATCAGTCTTGAAATTAGTGATTATTTGGTTTCGGGGGATACCGCCCTGCAGAAAATGCCTTTTGTGTACCGAAGGTTATTTGTCAATGAGCCTTTAAAGGAAACAACCTTTTATTTGCCCCGAAAGCAGGAATTTGCCAAAATGGACAGGGCTTTTTCAAAATGGCAATACGGCTCTTTTACTCCTGTTTTGATTTATGGAGAGCGGGGCAGTGGCATTAGTACTTTTGTGCACTTGTTTGTAAAAGAAAAAATACCTCAGCATCCGGTGGTATATTCTGTTCTTGCTGTTAAGCGAATACAAAATGAGGTTGACCTTTTGAGTTTGCTGGGCATAAGTTTTAGAGGAGAATCCTTTGCAACGCTTCATGAATTGTATGATTTTGTGGAGGGGCAAGAATCTTTCGTGGCTTTTGTGGACAAACTGCATCTTTTTTTCTTGCGACAACCCGGTGGTTTCAATATACTTAAAAAACTTTTTGAGATCATAAGTAATACCAGCCGTAAAATCTTCTGGATTTGTACCTGTGGCGTTTATGCTTCCGAATTTCTTAATAAGGCCATCGGTTTGTTTGATTACTTTCCGGTGCTGATACCCATGGGAAACATCAGTAAGGAAGACGTAAGAAGGGTAATTATGCTGCGACACAGAGCCAGTGGTTATGATTTGCATTTTAAACCCTCAGAAAATGATTTGAACGATCGCTCCTATAACCGAAAAAACCTGGTTCAACAGCAGGAATATTTAAAGGAAAGATACTTTGAGACCTTACAAAGTCTAACACAATCAAATATAGCCTTTGCACTACAACTTTGGTTGAGAAGTGCAGAAAAACCGTTAGATAATAAGATACATCTGAACTCGCTGGGGAATCTTGATTTCAGTTTTATGCTCAATATGCCCGGCGAGGTAATATTTGGCCTTCATGCTGTAGTGATACACGAAAAGCTTGATATATTTCAGTTATCGCAGGTATTAAGCATTAGTCGCCGGCAATCTTCTTTATTACTCATGCGTCTGGCCGACAGGGGCATCATTACAGAAGATAAAGGGTTCTACAGTATTCACCCGTTACTTTACCGGCAAACAATCATGCTGTTGCGTTTTAAGAATCTCATTAACTGATTGTTTTTCATTCAAGGGATCACCTAAAACATATTCTGATAAAAACATATGAAAAAGCTTTTCAACCTCCATCGCATCAAAAGGGTGCATTGCCAGACCAAGGTGATGCTTCTATGTGTTTTAATAATGATGTTACCGCTATTATTGGTGGGTCAGGCAATGGACTCACTTGGGGAGGAGATGTCAACGGCAGTTCCTGATACTTCATTGGTTATTGTTCCTGAAGACAATATAAGTGCTGATACAGGAGTAAAAGCTGTTGCTCCAGATACTATTTATGTGATTCAACAGCTGCCGGATACCCTGCCTCAACCACAGAAGGCGAAAGAAGAAACCTCCGATGGTTCTCCGGGAGTAGATCGATTGAGAGAAGAGCTGCAGGCTCCTGATGTAAGAAACATCATTTCTTTTGGAAAGATTTTCTGGTCGTTGGTTTTTATTGTTATTGGTTATTTCGTCATCAAACTCCTGTCAGGAATTCTGTCCTTGGTTGCAGAAAGAAATTACCGTTACAAACCCGCTATACGAAGGATTCTACCAATTATAAAAATAGCCGGCTGGACGTTGATTGTTTATATTATTATTAGTGGTATTTTTCAACCACCCCCCGAAACGGTTTTTGCCTTCTTTGCTTCTGTAGGTGTTGCCATCGGATTTGCTTCGCAGGATCTATTGAAGAACATCTTTGGTGGTTTGATGATTCTTTTTGATAAACCTTTTCAGATTGGAGATAAGATAGAATCGGGTAAATATTATGGCGAAGTGTTGGAGATAGGCCTTAGATCAACCAGGGTGGTCACTCCAGATGACAGCATTGTTACCATACCCAATTCCGAAATGATGAATCAGTCTATCTCCAATGCCAATTCAAGTGAGAACAACTGCCAGGTAGTGGCAGAATTTTACTTTTCTTTATCCTCAGATACGCGAAGAATAAGACAAATTGCCGTTGAAGCGGCTCAGGTTTCCCGCTATGTGTATATCAACAAACCCATCGCAGTAGAATTTTCCAATGTTTTTGTACCTAAAGGCTCTTACCTTAAGATGCGGTTAAAAGCCTATGTAAATGACGTGCGATATGAATTTGCTTTTCAAAGTGAAATGACAGAGATTGTACTTCGTGAGATGGCCAGGGAAGGATTACTGATTTCTGATTAGGACTTATCAAATGCCATGATGCCTTGAAAATCATTGTATTGATTTTTTTTGTCCGAATACCTCCAACAGATGGGTATAAAGATGTCCAGAGAGAGCTCATTGGTGTAAGCAGGTTTTTCTTGAAAATATCGTTTCAGCAAAGCAACATTGGCTGACTCTACTCTTGGGTCCAGTGATTTATAAAATCTATGATCCAGCGGAAAGCCAGAATGGTTTTTTCGTTTTGTTTTGGAAATATCCTGGCCCAAAATAAAGAAGGTTGCAAAACATTTCCCAGCTGTTTTAAGTACCCTGTTGATTTCGCTTATATAATTTTCTGCTTCTTAAGGCTAGGGGTTAATACGGGTCAATTAACTCGGCACATCACCTAATGTAATTAGGTGTAAGCGTAGAGGATTAAATGCGTGTTCACCCGAATTGCATTAAATGAAAAAGTGCTGTAAATTTCGACGAGTTTAATATTCCTTACGACGATTGTGTATTTAACTGATTTTTAGCCGTTGAAGAACACTCTTGTGAAAAGGGGAAACTTAGCGCCCTTGGAGCTGTAATGAAAAATGACTATAAAAATTAATTTT
>JBEPXC010000365.1:0-3434 GCA_041642035.1 Sphingobacteriia bacterium | reverse complement strand
CTCAAAACTCCTGGAACTGGAGGATGCAGAAAAATATGCATATCTCTCTATCAAACACGAAAACAGCGATTATATTTTTTACTTACTCAATCTTTGCGGTGTTTTACTGAAAAGCAGGAAAAACAAGGATGCATTGCTAACCTTGCAACAGGCGATCCCCAAATTAAAGAAAACGGCAAATTTGTATTACCGTATAGGCTTTGCAGCCTTTTACATCAAAACACTCACTGCAAACCAAATGTATGCCGAAGCTGTTGATTATGGATCTACCTTTCATAGTACATTTAAAAAAGAAATTGACAAAAACCGCTGGCATCTGTTTTACAGCAATTATTTCCAGGCGTTATCATGGTGCGAGAACTACAGTAAAATTCATTCTCTATCAAAACGATATAACCTGGTGGAAAAAGAGAAACAACAGGTTGGAAAAGCTAAATATCTGCCGGTACTATTATGGTATACTACCGTTGCTGATTATATGGAGGGAAATACCTCAGAGAAGAATCTATTAAATACTATTGTTGCATCATGCGAAATGCTGGTACGCAACAATTACAAAACAAGCAAGATTAGAGATCTTCTGAATGAACTCACTCAATTTGCACCCGGACCATTCAAAAGAATAATTGCTGTATCGGGATTTTAGGAGCAATAAATCGGGCACAAATCGGCAGGAAAACCGGATTGATAATGCTTTTTATTTTTGAGTTTTTACCGGGTTTACTCCCTGTAATATTCCAGGATATCCTCCATACTTTTTTCTTCCAGAACAAATTCAGCAAAACGCGGGGTGTAGATCCAGTCATTGAAAAAGGTATCAAGAGGCAGGGATGGGGCCTTTTGCTTCCAGTAATTGACAAAATCAAGGGTAGAGGCACCTGTATCTATATAATGTTGGTAAAATCCACCCATGGTGCTATGAAAAACATCTTCTCCCACCCAGTAATACAGCACAGAAAACATTACCATTGGCTGTACATATGACAGGTTGGTGACGTGTTGGTTTCCATATTCCATCAAGGGGATCCCGGCCAGTGCAGGATTATTGTCGAAATCTCTTTTCAGTCTGCTCAGATTGTGATTGGCGGCTCTTTTGAGCAAGCCAGCCTTTTCCGCAAAAAGGGTTTCGTTGAGCAGGTAAGCCGAAAATTCAGCCAGCCCTTCTTCCCAGCGGAGTGTCAGTCCTTCATCTTCACTTATGACCACATTCCACAGGTGGGAGAGCTCATGAAATAAGTTATGGAAATTGCTGATGGAGGAAAAGCTTTCTTCGGGAAGCAGGATTACCAGTTCATCGGCCTGTCCCCCACTACCCTTTTCGGTTTCGATAATGGTAACCGAATCGGTGCTTTGCAGCTCACCCCACCATTGAATATATTGCTGCATGGCACGGGAACCATTATCGTTGATGTGTCGGGCTGCACTTTCATCATTAAGATAAAACAGGTTGAGCACAGGATTATTCAGCACTTCATAAGGTGCAACGGCAATATCCATACGCCATGAAGGTTTTTTGGAGGTGTAATGGTAGGTTAGCTGATTGTCGGCAGCAGGGGTTTTGGATTCTAACCGCCCACCGCTGGCAACCACCAGGGTGTCGGGTACTGTAACCATAATCTCGTAATCAAAAAGATGATTTCGGATGTTTTTTATCAGAAAAGCAATGCTGGGCTGGCTTATCACAGGATAGGCATAGGCATCCATGCGGATAAGGGTAAACTCAGGAGATATTCTGTCTGTGATGTATTTCATGCCCGTTTCGGTATATCCTAGCAGGTGACCTCCGTAATCAATGTGAATAACCTTACTTTGATGGGGTGGTATTTCATAATGGACTACGATATAGTTGGTTTGCAGTTTGGTGAAATCTTCAAACTGAACCACCGATTGGTGAAAATCAAGCGCCAGGCCATCCTGTGTTGTTACAGCATTTACCCTCATCATGCGGTAGAGCACCAGCGGAATCCGGGTCATGACGGAGTCAGACTGATTCAGGATGGTCATCCGGCAATGACCTTGCAGGGTTTCATTGCTGTAGTCGAAGGAGAGTTTCAGCTGGTAATGGTCGGTGACCAGGGGAAAGGGGTTTTGTGCAGTCAGTCCTGACGACAAAATAAGCAGTAAGGCAAAAGTTAATTTAAATCTCATAGGTGTATTTTTTTTGTATATTGCCAATCAAACGGAACACCAATCAACACAACAAACTCATTTTATTATACTTACAGCTAACACCAATACTAGATTACATCAATCAGGTGTCCGTTTCAACACACAACTGCCCGCTCTCGTACAGTTATATGAAAATATCACGAGTTATTTCTCATACACAACAAAACGGCACATTGCTTGTTATAATACAACCAAATCAGCCCGATGAAAAAAGCTTTCTCCATAGTATTTGCTCTGTTAACCCTCTGGGTATCGATGCATATGGGTATAGCTTCTCATTTTTGCAGGGGCGAGCTGGCACAGTCGGCATTGGTGTTGGGCACCTCAGATGTTGGGTGTGGCATGGAATGTAACATCCCGCATAGCCCCGCCAGCCATACCACTGTGCAGGAGCAATCTTGCTGCAGCGATGAATTTATCGCGGTTGAAGCAGATGATTATTCTTTTGCAACAAATCATGTCAGCCCTTTTCCTATTGTTTTAAGAACGCTTTTTGCATTCGATATAAACAATAGCAATAACTTTTCTGTGGCTGACACTTACTTTAATCACCTCCCACCTACCTTTACGAAAGTAACGCTTCCGTTCATCCAGGTTTTTATAATTTGATTTCTTTTCTGAATTACTGACCCTTCTTTTAATAAAACAGCATTATCAATTGTTTTATATAAAGGAAGCCATCCTATTGATACCCTTTCAGCAATAAGTTTTTTCGAAAAGACATAATATCGGCTAAAAAGACAATCATGGGTCAGGAATTCAACAGCATACAGTTGGCATCTCAAGGAAGGAGTTTCTGCGAAAGAAAACATCCATGAGTTGATAGCTGTTTATATGAAAAAAGGATTTCATAACATATTTTGCAAAAAACCGATAAACCTTATACAAAAGTATCCACATTATTTAAAAGCAGCCTCCCTGACGAGCGCTGTATGCTGTGGATTTTACCCGTTCAACCATTTTATTATTTACTTTAAACTATTTATTATGAGAACATTATTTGTAATTTTCACCCTTATGCTCCCATTGATGGGATTCAGTCTTACTACAGAAAAAACCGAATTTAAAGTATATGGAGCCTGCGGCATGTGCGAGGCGCGTATAGAAAAGGCGGCCAAAATTGAAGGCGTTGAATCGGCCGATTGGTCGCAGGAGACCAAAATGCTCACCCTTACATACGATGCCGACCAGGTTGACCTGCGCGACGTGCACCAGAGTATTGCTGATGCAGGTCATGACACCGAAGAGGTAAAAGCCAAAGATGC
>JBEPXC010000364.1:0-3471 GCA_041642035.1 Sphingobacteriia bacterium | reverse complement strand
ACCCTGGATGCGGGGGTTTACATTGCAGGGATCTTTTCTCCAAAAGGGACCCAAAAATCGTTTAGGTTGATGAAGTACTAAGGTAGGGGCGTGGTGGTGCCCCTACTCCTTGATGAGTTTAAGCCGATATGTTTTATTTTCCTGATAGAGCAAAAGGAAATATATTCCCTCGGGTAAATCCGCAACTTTTCCGCGGAGAACTCTGTCGTTTCCACCCATGTATTGTTTTTGTATTCGTCCTGAAGCATCGAAGAGGGTGTAGCTTTCGATGGTTTTGCCGGTGTTGTTCTCAATAAAGAAAGTGTCAGCTACCGGGTTGGGGTAGAGCGTAAACAAGGATGTATCGTTAAGGATTGGACCAGAAGGGATGTTTACGTAATCTGCTTCGCGAACAATAAGTTCTCCGCGGTCAACAAACCAGTCGAACCATTGCCCTCCCTGTCCCATAAACCAGTTGGAGAGATCGAAGGTGTTGCTGCCATCACGGGTTCCGCTTACCCGATATACTTGCAGCGCTTTTTCATCGCCATGCCAGTGCAGGGCTGAATCAGGCACACAGGTTTCAGGCCTGGTAGTGGATTGAATAAAATAGGCATAATCATCATAAGCAGGATTACCAAAAACACGGGCAAGGCCATTTTCGTCAACTCCGATGGCTGTGTATTCGTCAACCCCAATACCCTTTGCATTCATTTGCCAGTCATTGATCATACGGGCCATAAATACCACATGCCTTCCATACCTGTCGCGTTCGTCGTAATGAGAATCCGTAACCGTTTGCTCAAGAAAGGGTACTTGCAGGAAGTCGTTGGCAAGGGTAATGTCGGTATGGTATGGGTTGTTGAGCGCCTGGTCGGATGTAGCGCTCGAGAATTGTGCCACATAAGCCACTTCACCCAATATCGCCAATCCGGCGCTGGTTCCACCGATGGGCGCTTTTTTATCGTTTACATGCGCATGAAGGGCGAGCTGCAAACAGCTTCCTTTCCAATGACTGTAGTAGTTCCATTGATTACCGCCGGCAATAAAAACCATTTCTGCATCGGCTACTTTCCGGCAAACAACAGAATCGTTTGCCTGTTCATGGCTTCCAATAACAATAGTGGTAACAGAGTTGATCTGAACCCCCAGCTCCGAATGGATGTAGTTGTTGTACCCATCGCTGCCCGATGCCCGCAACACCACAACATCACCGCCATTAGCTCTTTGGGCAAGCCACTCCATGCCCTCATCATTGTCGGTAGCACCTCCGGCGAGTAAAATGCCAAAAACAGGAACCGAATCTACATTTTGGTTGGAGCCTGTATGGTAGAATTGCTGGGGTTGGGCAAGGGTTGGTAGGATGATGAAAAGGATGAGGAAAAGCCTGGAAAGATACATGAGCAGAATTATTAATAAATAATGTTTATGTAATAATGTTTGGTAAAGATATATTTTTTAATTTTCCGACCTGAAAATAATTCAGGGTAACGTGCTTGCCATGGCGCTGTCATCAGGGGTGTCGCGGGTACTTAACTGATTTCGCAGCGCACATTTTCTGTTGTTCTGTTATTTTCTATCGATATTTTGCCCCTCCGGGGCAATTGTTCCCAACAACCCCAGATTTGACCTGTACCGGTTTTCCGAAGAAAGAAAAGCCCCGCAGTGGGCTTAATGCTAAGTGTGCCGGGTGTGAACCCGGGGATGAGGAATGGATCGGAATTTGCGCCGGGAAAAGTGGTTTTCAGAGGTAATCATTTAACGACGGCGCAAAGAGAAATCATATGAGTCGTCCGACGAATGGGTTATTCATAGGAAAATAAGATTGTGGTGTATACCATTTTTGGAAGTTATTCGTCGGACGACTTTCTGTTATGGTATTTATTTGAGGATGGTATTTATTTCATCCGTCCAGCTTCCACCTCCCGGTTCACTTCCTTTCAGCTGCTCCTTATGGCTTCCGAACAGCGCATTGATTATGACAAAGGCTTTATTGAAGGGAATTGACTTCCTTCCAACTTCCAGCTCTTATATCTCATATTCAAAGAAAGGCGTCTTGAGGGTTTTATAGCCAATTTTACGCAGCAAATCGTGTGCCTCGAAAAACAGCTTGTCGAGTTGTTCAGGATGATGGGCATCGGTATTGACCATTACAGGAATGTTAAGCTCATAACACTTATGCAACACATCGGGCGAAGGGAAGTACTCATCGGTTTTACCCGTATACAGTCCACGGGTATTTATTTCAACGATACAGCCATGGTTGGCTGCTGCTTCAAGGGTTTGATCAATCAGGTCGATATACCAGCTTTCGCCGGTTGAAAACCAGCGTTGTTTGTTGTGCATTTTCACCTTGTCGAGATGGCCTATGATGTCGGGTTTTTGGGTGTTGATCATCTGGATGCTTTGGCGATAGAAAGCGGTAACTGCCTGGCGATAATCGCCGTTAAAGATTTCATTAACGCCATTGGTGTAGCCTTCCAGCGGGCCATCGATGAACCATATTTTTCCACTTTCTTCATGACGAACCAAATGGACCGAGCCTATATTGTAATCCAGCGGGGTTTCCTTAACGAATGCAGCAAAATCTTCAGAATGACCGGGGATGTAATCGATCTCCAGGCCCAGGTAGAGATCTATCTGGTTTTTGTATTTTTCAATCAGGTATCGGGCATCTGTTATGTATTGTTTGAAACTCTCGGGCGTCAGGCTCCATTCATTGGGAAAAGGTAAGGGAGAGTGTGAAGAAAAGCCCAGGGCTTTAAAATTCTTTTTTAGGGCGGCTTTAACATAATCTTCCATCTGCTCTTTGCCATCGCAGTGTTGCGAGTGGGAGTGAAAATTGTATAGAGGGATCATCTTAGAGTTTATGGTTTAGAGTTTAAAAAGTTTAACGTATCAATTAAACTTCCCTTAAGTAACAGACTACTTAGCAGATTGTTGAACCAGTTGTGCAATTTTTATTCTTGATGTGATCATATCTATGGCCACATGGTTTTCGCCGCCCTGGGGAACAATTATCTCAGCATAGCGTTTGCTGGGTTCGATAAACTGCAGGTGCATGGGTTTAACAAATTTTTCGTAATGATCGAGTACTTCGATAAATGAGCGGCCTCTTTCTTCGATATCACGTTTAATAACGCGCATGAGTCTATCGTCGGAATCGGCATCGACAAAGATTTTGATATCCATTCGTTCACGCATACGTGGATTTGCCATGATAAGGATCCCTTCTACGATGACCACCTCCTTGGGTTGAACGGGAATGGTTTCCTGGGCACGGGCACAGGTCAGATAGGAGTATATGGGCATTGGGATGGGTTTTCCTTCGCGCATCAGGTCCAGATGCTTTACCAAGAGGTTAAACTCTATGGCGCTGGGATGGTCGAAGTTGATTTTGGCACGCTCTTCGGGAGATTTATGACCATTATCCTTGTAATAGGAATCCTGGCTGATGACCGATACGCTGTTTTTGGGCAAACGGCTGATGAT
>JBEPXC010000363.1:0-3478 GCA_041642035.1 Sphingobacteriia bacterium | reverse complement strand
GCTCCTTTTGATCTCATAGAACTGGGATCGGGTGATGGTCTGAAATCGAAAATATTGCTCAAAAGGCTTACAAAACAACAGGCCAGGTTCAGGTATATCCCGGTGGATATATCACTGCATTCGCTGCACGAGCTGAAAGATGACCTGCAAAAAGAATTGCCTGATTTGGAGATGAAGGAATTGCAGGGGGATTTTTTTCCCATCATGAAAAACTATAATGGCAGTCATCATCAGCGGGTAATCCTTTTTCTGGGAAGTAATATAGGCAACTTTCTTGCGCCCGAGCTGGACTACTTCCTTAATTTGCTTTCGCGTATGAGCAGAGCGGAAGATAAAACCATTATAGGCTTTGATCTCAAAAAATCACCCCATATTATCATCAATGCGTACGACGATCCCCATGGACATACCCGCGCCTTCAACCTCAACCACCTTAGCCGCATCAACCATGAACTCGGGGCCGATTTTGTGATCGATGATTTTCAGCATCATACCAGCTATGACCCCGACAGTGGTGCCATGAAAAGCTTTCTCATCAGCAGCAAAGACCAGCAGGTACACATACAAAAGCTCAAGGTGACCATTCACTTTAAGCAGTGGGAATCGGTTTTTATGGAGTTATCGCAAAAGTTTGACGTACACGATATAGACAAGCTGGCACAGAAATACGGTTTCAGGGTAGAAAAGAATTTTATGGATCAAAACAAATATTTCACCGATAGTCTGTGGGTGAGGCAAAAAGACTAATTGCCGGCCAACGAGATCATAATAAATGTCACTAAATATAAATTAACTTTAAATAATTTACGCATATGAAAGCAACATGGAATAATCAGGTTATAGCCCAAAGCAGCGAAACAAAAGTAGTGGAAGGCAATCAATATTTTCCGCCTGAAGCGGTAAAGAAGGCTTTCCTGAAAGAAAGCAACCATACGACCACCTGTCCCTGGAAAGGTACAGCTCATTACTATCATGTAGAGGTAGATGGAAAGACCAACAACAATGCAGCATGGTATTATCCCCAGCCAAAGGAAGCGGCCAGCCAGATAAAGGATCATGTAGCCTTCTGGAAAGGCATTGAAGTGGAAAACGACTGACAGAAGATTCATCCCTTTTTGTGCCGGCACCCAAAGGACATTAACTGATCACCAATAGAACAAAACGTATGGACATAAAACAAATAACAACATCCGAATTACAACATGAATTAGAACATTCGGGGTGTGCACTGATCGATGTGCGCCCCACCGAAGCATACAACGGCTGGCAACTGAAGGGCGAAGTGCGCGGAGGTCATATACAGGGAGCACGCACCTTGCCGGCCAAATGGGCAGAGTATATCGACTGGATAGAAATTGTGCGATACAAGCAGATTACACCTGAGCAAAAAATAGTCCTCTATGGATATGATGAGCAATCGGCGTGGAAGGTGGCTGAAAGATTTGCCGGAGCCGGTTATGATGATATTAATATTTACAAAGGATTGCTGCAGGAATGGATTCCTAATCCGGAGCTCCCCATGGACAGGATGAAAAATTACCGATCCCTGGTTTACCCCGATTGGGTGCAGGCATTGATTTCGGGCCAGCAGCCTGCTCATTATAACAATGGAGACAACTACGTAATCTGCCATGCCCACTACCGAAACTATGAAGATTACCTGGAAGGTCATATTCCCGGAGCCATCGCCCTGGACACTTTGGCCCTGGAGGCTCCTGAGACCTGGAACCGGCGAAGCCCACAAGAACTTAAAGCAGCCCTGGAGGAGCATGGTATTACCAGCGAAACCACTGTGGTGCTGTATGGCCGGTTTTCTTTTCCCGACAACAACGACCCCTTCCCGGGTAGTGCTGCCGGGCAATTGGGTGCACTACGCTGTGCCCTTATCATGATGTATGCCGGCGTGAAAGATGTACGCGTGCTCAACGGTGGACTGGCATCCTGGGAATCGGAAAACAAACCCATTGAGACAACGGTAAATCACCCTCGTACGATGAGAGAATTTGGAGCCACCATCCCTACCCTGCCCCAGCTGATTGTGGATCTGGAAGAAGCGAAACAGCTTATAGCAGCAAAAGACGGAGATATTGTCTGCACCCGAAGCTGGCGCGAATACATAGGTGAGGTAAGCGGATACAACTACATAGAGCAAAAGGGAAGAATACCCGGGGCTGTATATGTAAACAACGGAAGCGATGCCTATCGTATGGAGAACTACCAGAATCTGGATTATACCACACGGGAATACCATGAGATCATAGAGATGTGGAAAGAGGCCGGTATTGGACCCGATAAACATCTGGCATTTTATTGTGGCACAGGATGGAGAGGAAGTGAAGCCTTTTACAACGCCTGGTTGCTTGGCTGGCCAAGGGTATCGGTATTTGATGGCGGATGGTTTGAGTGGAGCAACGACCCCGATAATCCCACCGAGACGGGTGTGCCTGAAAATCAGCATGCAATAAGTAAGGGGTAAAGGTTGTTATTAACAGGAAAGAAATCAACAAACCAATCATACGCTAATTTTAACTTGTACTTTTCAAGGGCATGAAAGAATTATTTCCTGTTAAGGTAACCCAAAATACGCCCATTGGAACCAATGCCTGGCTGCTCATTTTTCCCAGAATATTTGATTTTGTAGCAGGCCAGGTTATTGGCATTACACTCAATGATAAGGATGAACCGCGGCTTTACAGCATTGCCAGCGGCATCAACCATAATAAAATATGGATTCTGTACACCCTTAAACCTGATGGCTTGCTTACTCCTCCCCTGTCAAAGATCAGTAAAGGACAGGTCATATATATTACCAAACCCTTTGGCAATTTTATCTGCCGGGAAGACAAGGCCGTCTGGATTGCCACCGGAACAGGAATAGCCCCTTTTTCGTCGATGATCTTTTCAGGACAGGAGCATTATAAGAAGCTCATACACGGCAGCCGCTACAAGGACGGGTTGTATTTCAGAGAATTTTTCGCTGAGAAAATGGGCGATAACTACCAACCCTGTTGTAGCCGGGAATACGAAGGGAACTTCTTTTCGGGTAGGGTGACGGATTATATCCTGGCGCAGGAATCACTGGATACCGATATTCCTTACTATCTTTGTGGTGTGGCCGAAATGGTGGTTGATGTAAGAGATTTGCTGATTTCACGCGGAGTACCCTTCAACAGAATTATGGCCGAAATATTCTTTTAATAATAAACCCTACCTCATGATTGCCCATCCCCCCAAAGAACCCCTGTTTGGAAAAACGCCCCAACAACTTAAAGCCATTGTTCAGGAGCTTGACATGCCCGCCTTTACGGCAATTCAAATAGCAGACTGGCTATATAAAAAAAACATTACCGATATCCCAGCGATGAGCAATATCTCGAAAAGCCATCGGGAAAAGCTGGCAGAGCACTACAAGCTGGATTTATCTGAGCCTGTGAAGGTGCAAACCTCCGTTGATGGAACCAAGAAATACCTCTACAAG
>JBEPXC010000362.1:0-3487 GCA_041642035.1 Sphingobacteriia bacterium | reverse complement strand
CTACCAGGAAGGTACTTTTAAAGAAATTGATAAAATAGGTACCAAAGCAGCCCGCGAACAAATATGGAAAAGAGATTTCGCCTGCTTTTGCTGTAATCTCTCCTGTAAGAAAAGTGGAAATGCAAAAGGAGCCTACGGAGGGTTGGTTCACGATGGACCCGAATATGAGACTGGCACCATGTTGGGAGCCAACTTGTTGATTGCTGACCTGGCAGGCCTCAACCGTGCCATTTTTGTTGCCGACGACTATGGAATCGACATTATTTCTGCCGGCAATGCCATTGGGTTTTTAATGGAAGCTTATGAGAACAAGCTGGTGGATCAGGATTTTCTGGATGGCATTGATCTGAAATGGAGTAGTGTTGATGCTACCCTCGAAATGCTTCACCTGATGGGCAACATGAAAGGCATCGGTGCTGTGGCATCAAAAGGGGTTAAACATCTTGCCACATTAATAGGACAAGGATCAGAGGATTTTGCCATTCATGTAAAGGGGCATGAGCTGGCTGCCTGGAATGTGCATGCTTCGCCCGATTGGTTTGGGGTGTCGTATGCCACCGCCAACAGAGGCGCCTGCCATATGCATGGCGGATCAACAAAGGCTCAGGACGAGCTGGCCCTGCGCGATTCTATCGGGGCATGCAATTTTGCAGACGACTGGTATAAGGATGAGCTGGCTTATCATCATTTTATGAAAGCTATTACAGGTCTGGAATGGACACAGGAAGAATTTCTTAAAGCCGGTGAAAGAATCATTAATATGGAACGAATCTTCAATCACCGCGAGGGTTTCACAAGAATCGATGATCAGATTCCCGAACGATTTTACCTGGATGCTCCTACCCATGGAAAGGCCAGTGGAATGTTGGTTGACCGCGACTCCTTCAAACAGACGATGGATAACTACTATACCCAACGAGGGTGGGATTCGGAGCAGGCTGCACCCTCAAAAGATAAGATTGCTGAACTGAATCTTGACTTTACGCTTGGCTAAAGGCATATGAAGTAAAGTTTTCACAGACCATAATTTTACAATGATTTCAAAATCCCGAAGAACCATTTCTAATGGATCTTCGGGATTTTTCTTTTTAAGCACCTGGCTAAAATGCCTGGGAAAGTTGCCATATGGATAAGAAGTAAGATTAACCATAGTTATCACTCAGAATCACTTCCAAGTCAATTCCTGACCAAGTCCATACTTAAACCGTATTTAAACCGTAAATATACGGTTTAAATACGGTTTAAATACGGACTTGGTATGTTTCGGATATAGTAATGCCGGAAGCCAGAAGATGGAAGCTGGAAGGAAGAGACCAAAAGACTTTCCATTCCCGAGAAAATCGGGACAGGCTGTCCGGAGGACATGGAAATGTCTGGAATATGAGCTCTCATATAACAACTAGGTCAATGAGAGGCTAAAATCCAAAACATTAGTGGCCCCCTGCACCAAAAAGAATACAAACTGAGACCCTTTTCCGCCGTAGTGATACCTCAAAAAGCTTTACTGAGACTTTTATTTTATTTTTCTCACGTAGTTTTGCATTGCAATCAATCATAAAACAAAATACAAAACCAAAATATGGATTCAAATTATTTATCAAACCTCAACCTCCAATTTCTAAACTCTAAACTCTAAACTCTAAACATTATGAGATACTTTTTTTCTTTACTGATGTTTTTGCATGGCATGATTCACCTGATGGGCTTCACCAAAGGATTGAATATGGCAAACCTCGAGCAGATACAAGCCGATATTCCCCGCCTTCAGGGATATTTTTGGCTGCTGGCGTTTTTGCTTTTTACCTTCTCGGGAATTGATTACCTGAGCGGGAGATGTTACTGGCCCTATGTAGCTATGGCAGGTGTTGTTATCTCCACCATTTTGGTGTTAAACATCTGGTCGGAAGCCCGCTATGGAATGATACCCAATGTAATGATTTTAACAATTGCCCTGGCCGGCTT
Organism: Sphingobacteriia bacterium; assembly: GCA_041642035.1. Lineage (GTDB taxonomy): Bacteria > Bacteroidota > Bacteroidia > Bacteroidales > UBA7960 > SKVR01. The sequence goes on along the minus strand of JBEPXC010000362.1, from coordinate 1,525 downwards.
GTCGTCCTGTAGCATGAACCGCAAAATCGCGCAGGAAACACAGGACATTCTCTCTCTTCTCCCGGGAGATGAACAAAGAATAATCAGTGAGCAGGACCTGTATCATTTGCCTGAACCTGTAAAGCAATGGATGCAAACAACCGGAATCGTGGGTAAAGCAGAGATTAAATCGGCCCGTGTTGAGCAAGTGGCCTTGATGAAAATGAAGCCTGAACAAAAAGAATGGTATGAGGCCGAAGCCATACAACATACCACTATGCAAACGCCTGCATTTATATGGAGTGTCCGAATGAACATGTCGCCTCTGATAAAAGTCAGAGGACGTGACAAGTTTGTAGATGGCAAAGGCGAAATGAAGATTAGAATAAATTCACTCATCAATGTAGTCAATGAAAAGGGTGAAAAGATGGACGAGGGTACCCTGCAGCGATACCTTGGCGAATTGGTGTGGTATCCATCCCTGGCCTTAAGTCCTTATATTACCTGGGAGGCTATTGACGATAAAACAGCCATCGCCACCATGACCTATAAAGGGACCACCGGTAGTGGTACCTTCCATTTCAATGAACAGGGTGACTTTGTGCAATATACAGCTATGCGGTATATGGGAAATAAACCCGATGCCCAACGCTATTTGTGGGTGCTTACAGTGGATGATTATTCCGTTTTTGAAGGCATTAAAGTCCCCTCCAGAATGAAAGCCACCTGGAAGCTCGATGAGGGGGAGTGGAACTGGTTGAAGCTAAATCTGGTTGACATCAATTACAACATATAATGCTAACTTTGCTGATCAAACAAAAAATCAGAGGATAAAATGTCGAAAATCTATTTAGAGAACATGGAGTTCTTCGCCTATCATGGTTGTTTCGAAGAAGAACAAATTATAGGAAATCAATTCGTAGTAAATGTTGAAATAGAAACAGATACCGTTGAAGCCGGGCAATCGGATAATCTGGCTGATACCCTTAATTATCAGGAGGCCTACAATCTGGTAAGAGAGCAGATGCAGCAAAAGAGCCATCTGCTTGAGCATGTGGCTCAACGTATTCTTGACGCCCTGATGCAAAGCTTTGACACCATGACGTTTGTAAAGGTAAAAATAAGCAAAATGCATCCTCCCATGGGTGGGAAGATGCGAAGTGTGAGTCTGGAATTAGAAAAGCATATTTAGAATCAACCATATCCCATTTATTCCTGAGGGATGCTGCCAAATGCCATGCTATCAATCAGTTCCTGGTTGTATTTGTCTTTAACCTGGATATAGGCAACCTGCTTAATTTGTTCTGCGCCGAATTTACGTTTGGTTTCATTGGCGGTAATGCCAAGATAGATGTTTTCTTTTTTGAGAGCAATACCTCTTTGCAGAACAAAATAGAGCATCTTTTTGTAAATCGTTAAATGGGCATCTGCTGAATAATCCATACCAAAAACTACCGGGCAGTAGGACATTTCATTAATAGAACATAAGCCCATGCTGACCAATTTATTATCTCTGATGTGGATCATACGGATAACTTCCCAGGAA
>JBEPXC010000361.1:0-3500 GCA_041642035.1 Sphingobacteriia bacterium | reverse complement strand
TGCCTTGATTTCATTGAAGGCTTCGCTAAAGCATGTAATAAGATACAGTGATGCTGACCTGGAAGGTAAGAAAAGGCGAATGATTAAACCATCATTCGCCTTTTCTTTTGATCATAGCCCTACTTTTTGTTGCCCCCACGACCATGCGGGCCTGCTTCGAGCTTCCAGCTTCCAGCTTGTTACTTATAATACACTTTGTACCCCCAGGCCTCCATCTCCAGGCTGAAATCAACTGTAACTTCTACTCTCTTGCCACTAAACAGCTCCGTATATCCACCGGTAAAAATATCGTCCGAGGCAAATGACACCCTACGCGCATCAGCGGAGAGATTTAACACCACAAATACCTTATTATTTTCTTTCTCACGTACAAAAGAGAATACATGTAAATCCTGATTATGGGTATTTACTCTCTGCATCTCTCCGCCTTCCAGGCCATTCCACAGGGCCTTATTTTGCTCTTTCAACTCTAACAGTTTAGTAAAGAAAGGTTCATATTCCAGGGTACTCCAGTCGATTTCGTCTTTTTCAAAGAAATCGAGTCTTTTATCCAGGCCCGCTTCCTGACCATTATACATCAGGGGCATACCCTCAATGGTATGCACCAATACAGCAAAGGCTTCCATTCCATCACCCAGTCGCTCGAAAACAGTACCGGCCCATGAATTCTCATCATGATTGGTTATAAAGTTGATCTTATAGGCGCCTATGGGATAATTTCCTCTGTTTTCTTCAAAGAAATAGCGATCCAGCGCCGACACATCGTCTTCACCTTTTGCAATTCTGTTCATGGCATGATGTGATGTCCAGGAGTATCCGGCATTAAAGGCATGCTCTTTAAGCTCGGGATGGTCGGCCTCGGCGAGCATAAACAAAGGCTTAATGGCTTCGAGTTCCTGTCGGGCCTGGTTCCAGAACTCAGTTGGCACCAGGTACGCCACATCGCATCTGAAGCCATCTATACCCACCTCTTGCAGCCAAAAGCTCATTTCGCCAATCATGGCATCCCAGAGGTCTTTGTTTTCATAATCAAGCTGAACAACATCGGTCCAGTCGGTATCATGGGGGGGAGTAAAATCACCGTTTTCATCCTTGAAGTAGAATTCAGGATTGCTAGTGACCCATGGATGATCCCAAGCGGTATGGTTGGCTACCCAGTCGATGATGATGTGCATGTCAAGTTCATGAATGCGATCCACCAGGTTCTGAAAATCCTTCATGGTACCATATTCAGGGTTGATGGCCGTATAATCCTTTACCGAATAATAGCTGCCAAAGGTCCCCTTACGATTTATCTCACCAATGGGTGTAACAGGCATAAACCAAAGAATATCGACTCCCATTTCCTTCAGGCGGGGTAGATGTTCAGCAAAAGCATTAAAAGTACCCTCGGGGGTATACTGACGTATGTTCACCTCATACAAACCGGCACTTTTGCTCCACTCAGGATGGGTGACCGTACTTACCAGGACATCCAGTTCGCCTTGCACAGGCTTTTGCGGTCCGCTACAGGATGCCAGCACCAGCATCACAAGGGCAATAATCATTGTTGTGTATTTCCTAAAATCAATCTTCATCTTGATGTATTTAAATAGTTTGACATATGAGACCATTGGGCATGCTCATAGCATACCGTTGCATTACAAATCAATATTTCGGTTAAGATAATCATCCACATTCATGCTTTTGGGATGATAATCTTTATTAAACAACATGGAAGAAATCAGAAAATCAGCGGTTGCCCTATTGCAGGCTGTTGGGATATTATAGAGCACGGTGATGCGCAACAGGGCTTTAACATCCACATCATGTCCTTGTTGTTGCATGGGATCCCAGAAAAACACCATCATATCAATCTTGCCTTCTACGATAAGAGCTCCGAGTTGTTGATCTCCTCCCAGGGGGCCCGACTTAAGCTTTGTCAGATTCAGATCCTCAGATACTTCAGGGTTCAGGCTGCGGTTCAGGGTTTCTTCGATCAGCCTACCTGTAGTCCCGGTACAAATTATATTGTGTTTAAGAATGGCAAAATGATTCCATTCGACCCATTCTACGAGTTCTCTTTTCCTGGCATCGTGTGCTACGAGGGCAATGTTTTTTCTTACGTCTGGCATTTTTAGCGTTTAGGGTTTTAAGTTTAATGAGTTTAGCGTTTGAGGTTTAATACAATATAGCAATCTAACAATCAACCATCCAACAATTCAACAACAAGCAATTTATCCAGACGTGTCCATCCCGATTTTTTTTCTGAAATGGAAAGTCTTCTCTTGCTTCCAGCTCTTCACTCTTTACTTGTCACTTTTAGTTTTTAGTTCTTAGTTTTTAGTTCTTAGTTCTTAGTTTCCATAGGGGTAAAAATTTCGAAGCTATGCGGGGGAAGGGTAATCTCCAATATGTCGGGTTGTAAGGTATTGAAGGCAGCACCAAAGTTTGATGTATAATCCTGCAACTGATACCATGGGGGCAGCTCAACGGTTATCTTTTGTGACACATCGCTCTTATTGAAGGCCACCAACACCCGGTTGCCGAAATACGAACGGGCAAATACATACAGCTCGTCGCCAACCAGCAGGCTGTTAAAATCGCCATAGATTAATGCCAGATTTTCTCTGCGTAGTCGGGTAAGTTTTTTAAGAATTCCTTTCACCAGCTCCTGTTCACTGCTGAGGTCGTCAAAGAGCATGGGTCGGCGGCTGTCGGGATCATTGGCTCCTGGTAAGCCTATCTCATCACCATAATATATTACCGGGATGCCGGGTATGGTGAGATTGAAGGCCATTAGAGCAGAAAGCCGCTTGTAGCCAACCGGGTGGCCTACACCAACCTCCCGCTCCCAACCCGCCTGGGTGGCATCTTCTTCAAAGCTCAGATCACCACCGGCGTATGAAATAAAGCGTGGCATATCATGGTTGCCGGTGATGTTGCCCATTAGATTTTGAAAGCCATAGTAGTTAAAGCTCATGTGCAGGGAATTGTCGAGCTGCTCAAAGGACACCTCCTTGCCGGCAAACACATCACGGGCATCCCAGTAGAGGTTGAAATCGAACTTGCCGTCCATCATTCCTGAACCTATATAGCCGGCAATAAGCTCACGGTTGCCAAAAGTCTCACCGATCTGAAAGGGCCGGTTATTATGTCCATAAACCTTCTCCTCTTTTATTTTGCGCGTAAGGGCCCGCCAGTATCCCTGGGGAACATGTTTGGTAGCATCGTGTCTGTAACCATCCAGGTTAAATTTATCCATCCAGTAGTATGCGCTGTCGACCATGGTTTGCTCAACCTCGTGCAGGGAGAAGTCAAGGCTGGGGAGAAACTCATCGAACCAGGTGGTAAGCCTGTGCTCATCCCAGCGGCGTATATTTTTTGTTTCGTTGGGCAACTCCAGGGTGGTGGCCCAATGGGGATTCTGAATAAATAGAGGGTTATTCTCATGCACATGATTGGATACGAAATCAAGCAGGACACTGATGTTTCTCTTATGGGCGCTGCGGACCAACTCT
>JBEPXC010000360.1:0-3548 GCA_041642035.1 Sphingobacteriia bacterium | reverse complement strand
CTCAGTATCGATTGGAAACCAACTTTCAATTTCTTCGGATACTCCGGTTTTTGGGGTGACGGAGGTGCCCTTTCAATTCGATATATTTTTTAAGAACAAAGTTCATCTATTATGAAAGCTACTCAAACATTTTCGCCAAGAATCCCGGGCTTCTACCGGGCTGTCAACGGCTCTGCCATAAACAAATCCAGGTATTCTGATGATGTTAAGGGTATTACGGTTGATAGTTCTATGAAAAGTCAAGTCAGGAGACGATTGCAGGATCTGGAATTAATTACCGGTAATGATGGTAATGTAAAAGGCAAAAGACTTGGACTGGCACTTTGTAAAGAGTTTTTTGAGATTCATGGGGGTACCTTGCGTGTAGAAAGTCAACCCGGCAAAGGAAGTAGTTTTATCTTTTCTTTGCCTGATAATAAGTAAGTGATAATGTCCTGGTCATTTCAGCAAGCAGGAATTGATATTTGTACCTGCCAAAACGTACCTTTGACAAGCGGTTGTTTTGGCTTAATAGATCATCTGATCAGCAAATTACACGAAACGCACCTGCAAATTAACAGGCAATAAATACTAGTAAAATGGCAAAAGCAGAGAAAAAAGAATCAACTGTTGCCAATGTTAAGGTTGATTCAAAAGAAAAAAAACAAAACCTTGAGCCCACATCTTTTCCTATAGTGGGGATTGGTGCATCGGCCGGGGGGCTGGAAGCTATAGAGCAATTCCTTGCGAATGTTCCTGAAGACAGTGGAATGTCGTATGTTGTGGTTCAACACCTGGACCCTACCCATAAAGGGATGCTTCCCGAACTGCTGCAGCGCATCACCAAAATGAGCGTTTTTCAGGCAAAGGATAATATGATCGTTTGCCCCAACTGTGTCTATGTAATCCCCCCTAATAAGACCCTGGCTATTCGCCAGGGAAAACTGCAGTTGTTTCGCCCATTGGAATCCAGGGGGCTGCGTCTTCCTATCGACTATTTTCTTCGTTCTTTAGCTATAGACCGAAAAGAATCAAGTGTCGGGCTTATCCTATCGGGCATGGGCTCGGATGGAAGCATCGGATTGCGCGCTATTAAAGAACAAAATGGTATAGTGATGGTGCAGGATCCCGATTCTGCGAAGTTCGACAGCATGCCCAGAAATGCCATTGAATCTGTCTTGGTAGATATTGTTGGTCCACCCCAGGAACTATCAAAAAAACTCATTGGGTTCGTTAAACATATCCCCAAGGTTAAAGCCAATATTGATATGGAGGTGAAGGACAAAAGCGCTCTGGGTAAGATCATCTTTTTGCTTCGCACCTATACCGGCAATGACTTCTCGCAATATAAAACCAGTACAATGTATCGCCGTATCGAACGACGTATGGGGGTGCATAAGCTTGACAAAATAGCCGCTTACGTTAAGTTTCTGCAGAAGAACCCCGCCGAGGGTGAAATTCTTTTTAGAGAACTTATGATTGGTGTCACCAGCTTTTTTCGCGACAGCAAAGTCTGGGAAAAGCTTGGTCAGGAAACCATTCCGGGTTATATTGCCAAACAACCCGATGTTAGCCTTTTTCGTGCCTGGGTAGCGGGCTGCTCTACCGGCGAAGAAGCCTATAGCCTGGCCATTGTATTTAAAGAAGCCCAGGAGCGAATGAATCTTCCTAAAGATATTACCTTGCAAATATTTGCCACCGACCTTGATCATGATGCCGTTGAAATCGCCCGCAAGGGATTTTATCCCGTAAATATTGAATCCGATGTATCCTCCCAACGCCTGGAAAAGTATTTTGTAAAAACCGATGAAGGCTATCGCTTAAACAGCGAAATTAGAGAAATGGTGGTCTTTGCCCAACATAATCTTATTATGCACCCCCCCTTTATTAACATCGACTTTCTCTCATGCCGAAATCTGCTTATTTATTTGGAAAACGAGCTTCAGAAAAAGATTCTCGGTCTGTTCTATTATAGTTTGAATAATGAAGGCGTTATGATATTGGGCAGCTCAGAAACCCTGGGTGTTCTGAGTAATCTTTTTAATCCCGTAGACAATAAACTCAAAATATACAAACGATCCACCAATGCTATAGCACCCGAATTGCTGAATTTTCCTACTTCTTTTCTGCGTACAAAACCCGGCACCATAGTAAAACCGGCCATCATGGCTTCTAACGCAAGCATGCAAACCCTCGCTGATCAGTTGATCCTGCAGCAATTTTCACCCCCGGGGGTATTGGTAAACGACAAAGGCGATATATTATACATTAGCGGACGTATCGGCAAATATCTTGAACCTGCTGCAGGCAAGGCTAATCTGAATGTCTTTTCTATGCTGCGCGAAGGATTGCGCAATGAGTTTCATTTTGCTTTCCGGCAGGTGATCACCAAAAAAAAATCGGTGGTGCTACACCACTTAAAAATAGGCACCAATGGAAGTGCGCAAACCCTGAATATTAGTATTGAATATATTGATAAACCAGGAGCCTTAAAAGATACGGTTATGGTCATCTTTACCGACGTGGCTGATATTGTGGAAACCAAACCCCGCGTAAAATCAAAAGGTACATCGGTAAATAGCATTCGCGAAACGGAACTGGAGAAAGAACTGAATTACACCCGCGAGGAAATGCTTAGTACCATGGAAGAAATGCAAACCTCCGAGGAAGAATTAAAGTCAACCAACGAGGAATTACAATCGGCCAACGAGGAGATGCAATCGGCCAACGAAGAGCTTACCAGTTCAAAGGAAGAGATGCAAAGCCTCAATGAGGAATTACAAACCCTCAATGCAGAACTCATGGCTAAGGTAGAAGATTTTGCCAGGGTAGATAACGACATGAAAAACCTGCTTAACAGCACCGATATTGCTACCTTGTTTCTCGACAAGGAACTGAATATTCGACGCTATACCAATCAGGCCACCAAAATCATTAAATTGATCAAAAGCGACATTGGAAGACCATTTACCGACCAGGTTTCCGATATCCATTATCCCCAAATGGCCGATGATGCAAAACAAGTGTTACGAACACTCGCATTTGTTGAGAAGCAAATTCCCGGAAAAGATGGAAAGTGGTTTTCCATTCGCCTTATGCCCTATCATACATACGATGACCGCATAGATGGCCTGGTGATAACATTCATCGATATATCGGAATTGAAACGGGTGGAAGAAGATTTTACCGAAAGCCTGCAAATGCAAAGCATTTTGATGAATACATCTAAAGACATAATCATCAGATTGTTGCCTGCAGGTAAAATAGTTGATATTAACCCTGAAGCAGAGAAGTATTTTGGTGTAAAGCGTGAAAATGTAATCCACCAGGATTTTTATACGATATTTGTACCTGAGTCCAGGCAATTGACGGCCAGAGAGGTATTAGATGCGATGAAAAATAATTTGCAGGAAGGCAGGGTTAAAATAGAAGTGCTTGTGGACCCGAACTATAGTGATGAAGTAGAATTTTCAGTAAAAGTTTTACTCAATAACAGCAATATGGTCACCGGGATGATGCTGATAAGCGAAGGCAATAGATAGTGCTCCGGGGCTATGGATGTGGATTGA
>JBEPXC010000359.1:0-3549 GCA_041642035.1 Sphingobacteriia bacterium | reverse complement strand
TATTTTCGTTGCGCAATTCTCTCACAATGCCATGTATCCTAGAACCTTTCATACCCACACATGCACCAACAGGATCGATACGATCGTCATAGGATTCTACGGCAACTTTTGCTCTTTCACCGGGAGCACGAACAATTTTCTTAATGGTGATGAGTCCATCGTGAACTTCGGGTACTTCCTGCTCAAAAAGTCTTTCCAGGAAAACATTTGAAGTCCGCGACAAAATGATTACCGGGTTGTTATTTTTTATTTCCACCCGTGCTACAACGGCTCTTACCGTATCTCCTTTGTGAAATCTGTCGGAGGGAATTTGCTCGGTCTTGGGCAACAAGAGTTCAATATTTTCATCATCAAGGGCTAGAAGTTCTTTTTTCCATACCTGGTATACCTCGGCGGTAATAAGTTCACCCACGCGCTCCTGATATTTTTTATATACACTGTCCTTTTCCAGTTCCAGGACTTTAGTAGCAAGATTTTGACGGATAGAAAGGATTTCACGGCGTCCAAAGTCAGCCATTTTAACGGGTTCGGATACTTCTTCACCAATCTCGAAATCGGGTTCAATCATAATGGCCTTTGAATACTCAATCTCCTTGTTGGGGTCTTCCACACTGCCATCTTCAACAATAACACGATTGCGCCATACTTCAAGGTCACCTTTATCGATATTAACAATAATATCAAAGTTATCTGCTGAACCGTACTTTTTCATCAGCATATTCCGAAATACATCTTCTACGATGATCATCATCGTGGGGCGGTCAATATTCTTTAACTCTTTAAATTCGGAAAACGACTCAACCAAATTAATACTTTCCATTTGCCAGTTTTATTAAAACAGTTTATTTATTTTCTTGTTGTTGATCTTTTTCATCATCTTGATGGTCTATGGCCTTAAAAGACACCTGAACTTTTACGTCTTTCGCTGCTGAATAGGGCAGTGTTTGAACAGGATCTTCCTGGATGGAGGGATCTTTTTTCTTTTTTTTGGGGATTTGTTTTTCAATAGTAATCCCCCTTTGATCGGCACCGATAAGTTTTGCCTTTATTTTTTTGCCGGCTTCATCGGTAAATACAATTTCTCTTCCTACATTTTTTATGAATTGCCGGGGCATCACCAGAGGTCTATCTACGCCCACGGATGATACTTCCAGTTCAAAATCTTCCACTTCTCTATCCAGACTGGATTCGATATGGCGGCTTAGCTGCACGCAAGAACTAATAGGAACGCCTTTATCACCATCCAGAAATACCAGTATCTGGTTTCTGGATGAAACCTTCATATCTACCAGAAACAGAGGGGAATCGACGAGAAACTCTTCAACAATCTGACTAATTTTTGCCTTGTCAATCATTCAAAAAATGATAATGTAATTATGTTGTTAATTCTAAAATATTCACTGAAAGGCATGTATTCCGATGATGCCATACTTTTCATCTTCCACAAAGGGTGACCAACGAAACAGGGGACTAAAGGTCCCCTGAAATAAAATGCTAAAGCATATTATGGTGCAAAGGTAAACAAAATTTCTAACTACACAAAAAATGTTCTGTATTTTAGGGCATTATGTATACTATGCATCATGTACTTACCACAACATATTCGTCAACCTATCATAGGTTGTTGCTTTTAAAAAAGCTGCATATATTTTTGGTAATAAAATTCGAATACTTCCCCTGACAGTTCAGCCAATTCCGTTTGCTCCTCCAGGGCCGAAAGGTGACTGATTCTTTGCAGCACGGACAGAGACTCCTGCATGCTTCCTTCCAGCGCACGTAACCTGCTCATTTCGAAGGAGAAGTAATAGTCAAGATTCTGTTCTTCTGTTTGCAGCATGGTCTGGAAAATCTCATTTCCTTTTTCCATAGCCCCTGCCCTGTAATAGGCCTCACCCATCATCAGGGTAAAATAATTATAGGGGACTTTATTTTCAGGCATAATCTCAAAGGCATAATCCAGCACTTCGATGGCCCTTTCTGTTTGCCCCTCGTCGAGCAGAGCATTGGCAAGCCGATGAAAGATATTTCGGAAGTTCATCGTTAAGCGGATATTGTCTTCGTTGAGGTATACATCAGGATCGTACATGTTGCCCCACTGGAATTTATTCATGATATTGTGGTAGAGAATCTCGGTATTGATTCTGCCTGTGGTTGCTTCTCCGGGATTGGATTTAATAGGGACCAATCGATAGGCCATACCTTCGAGCTGAAAATACTCTTCAAGGCCGATATACGCTTCGGCCCCTGTAGTAATGGCAAAATAAACAGGACGCTCCCAGTTGTTGGTGGCCAGGAAGTCCAGCACCATCAGGTTGTTTTTATATATTCCACCTAAATTGTCGGGGAACTCCCATTCGATGGCATCCACAATAAGATGTGCATCTTCGGGGGCTACGGTACCGTTACTGACTACCTTAGCCGAATCAACGGGAAGACGGAATTTACGCGTGGGGAAAAAGTTCTCCATAGTACGGCCCAACTGTCTGCGGTTATCGTCGTTGCCCACAAAGTTGATAACACTTCTCAGGGGGACATATTGCTCTTCCAGGCGTGGATCTTCCATGATGTAAAGGAAATCCCTGGTTCCATCGCGATATTGCAGGGGATCGAGGCTAAAGGGAACCGGTTCGGCATCATACGTCTGGCGTCTCATCATTCCATCAATATACCAGTCGGTATTGAGCAGGCTTAGGTTCACCACTTTTACATCGGTACGTATGCCTTCTACTTCCTGGGCATACCACAGAGGGAAAGTATCGTTATCGCCCATGGTAAAAATAATGGCATTGGGGGCCGTAGATTCAAGATAATTAAGCGCTACATCCCGGGTGGTATATCTTCCTGAGCGGTCATGGTTGTTCCAGTTTTCTTTGGCCATAATGGTTGGAACCAGCAGAATACATAAGACGGTACCGGCAATGGCCGAAAATTTCCCACCAAGTTTTTTCTGCAAAAAATCAATCAGTGCCAGTGCTCCCAGGCCAACCCAAATAGAGAAGGCATAAAAAGAACCGATATAGGAATAATCCCTTTCACGCGGCTGGTAGGGTGTCTGATTTAAGTAAACAATAATAGCAATACCGGTCATCAGAAACAGCAAACCAACGACAAGGGCATCTTGGGGTTTTCTTTTGGCGTGAAAAACCAACCCTATAATACCCAAAATAAAGGGCAGCATATAATATGTGCTTCGCCCGGGGTTATTTTTCATGCTCTCGGGCAGATTTTTCTGTGGCCCTACAAAGGCCTTATCGATAAAACTAATTCCTGTAATCCAGTTGCCACGCGTAGGCTCTCCATGGCCCTGATAATCGTTTTGCCTTCCGGAGAAATTCCACATTAAATACCTCAGATACATATGCCCCACCTGATAGGAGAAAAAGAAGGTGAGATTTTCAGCAAAAGTAGGTTTATTGATAACCTCGGTACTACCATCTCTTTGCTCTACTCGTACCGGACGACCTTCTACCCTTCCCCAGTTTTGATATGCCCTCACATGGTGCGCTTTATTGCTGTGCATTCGTGGGAAAATGGTGGTAAACTCAGGAT
>JBEPXC010000358.1:0-3561 GCA_041642035.1 Sphingobacteriia bacterium | reverse complement strand
TCTCCCCTCAGCGCCAGCTGAATATTATATGCCAGGAATATGGCAAAGAATAACAACAGCACGATGCCATCTGTACGACTAATCACCGAAGCACTATCTGAATCCAGGAAAACATCGTTGGCTATTACCAGGAGAACAACTGCCGATAAAAATGAAAGGGGGATTTCAATCCAGGTAGTGCTGCTTTTTACCATCATAGGGTAAATAACAGCAGAAATGCCCAGAATAATCATCATGTTGAAGAGGTTGCTCCCTGCCACATTACCTAATGCAATACCCGGGCTGTCTTGTATGGCAGCAAATACATTGACAATCAGCTCGGGTGCTGAGGTGCCGAAAGCTACTATGGTGAGACCAATTACAATATCGGGGATGTTCAATGATTTGGCCAGTGAGGAAGCATTATCCACCAGCAGATTTGCACCATAGATGAGCAGGAAAAAGCCTGCAATTAAGATCATTACCTGAAGCATAGGGCTAATACTTTTTTATTACAACAATTCCCTTAAGTTATATTTCTGCAAATGTAATCGATTTCTCTTTTCCAAAGCATGGGTGATTGCTAAGGTCAACTTATTTATTGACATCCTTTTTTCTCACAAAAGCAGCTACCACTGCGGTGGTTGCTATGCCCATTATGGGGGCTCCCAACAAGCCCTGCATGATGTAGCTCCTGAGATTGAAGTAGTCTTCTGCCCCTTGCCGGGTCATTTCTCCTTGCTCAACACTATAGGTAATAACGTTAGGGAAATATTCCGGAGAGATAAAAGTGGATGTAATATACTGCGTGAGTGGACTCAGGAGGGTAATTATAAAAGTAAGAATCAATCCTGTGATAAATCCTTGCCGATAGGTCATGGTGCCATGATAATAGTTTTTACGTTTATCGAGCAGGGCAAAAACATAGATTGCAATGGCAGGAATGGCTATCAAATTGGTATACAGAAGGTGTTTGTCGATATGCCGGGTATGCAGTCCGCTTATTCTTTCCAACCACATCCATATAAGAGTCATCAGGGCAAACAGCAGAGCCCATTTTATTTCAATGCCTATTCCTTTCATACATATAGTTTTAAGTTTTGGTTATTTTGAATGAGTATCTTCTAAATGCCATTGTTGCATAAAACCTCTTTAAGGTTTCATGGATCAGGCTGTTTGCTGTTGATATACCTTAACAATATCATAGGTATTCCAATAGAGATATTAGGCTATCCCGAGTGTTTTTCAGGCGAATATATTTAGATATATATATCTGTAAGGATTGCAATTATAAAGACCAGTCAAGCTAATTAACAATCGGTTGACTTGTGGGTTCACTCGCAAAAAGCATTTATTATTTGATCGTATGTTTAAATAATGCTTGTATCTCTACAAGAGTAACGTGTTTCAAGCTTAAACAGACATCCTTAAATCACAAAATCTCCATAAAACACTTAAAAAAACATCAAAAATATTCAGTATTTGTACTGTTTCTCAGGTTCATTTCAGCTCTTACTTTCACCATATACTAATTAAGGGAACAGGATCTTTGTCTTGACGATTAAAAATGAAGAATAAAGATAAATGTTATTCACTAAATTTTCACAACAATGAGCGACATAAAATCAACTGTCAGCACCTTAACCTCTTATTTATCCTTTCAGCTGGGTGAAGAGATGTTTGCTGCTGATGTGAGTAAAGTGCTCGAGATACTTGAAATGCGATCCATTACCAAAGTACCTCGTTCGCCCTCCTATATGAGAGGTGTAATCAATCTTAGAGGCAGTGTGTTGCCTGTACTTGATACCCGTATTAAGTTCGGGCTGCAAGCCAAAGAGGATACCGTAGATACGTGTATTGTGGTTTTAAATGTAGTAATGGAAGGAGAATCCATTACCCTGGGGGCTCTGGTAGATTCTGTAGAAGAAGTGCTGGAGCTAACCGAAGCTGATATTGAGGCACCACCTGTTATTGGGAATAAATTCAACCCCGAATATTTGCATGGTATGGTGAAAATGGATGAGACTTTCATTATGGTGCTTAATGTGGATAAGGTTTTCTCTACCGATGAACTTGTGGTAGTGGTAGAAAATACTTCCGACAAGATATTAACGGATTAATGCAGGCTTACAACAATACTATTTTTACGATGAATAAATAAGATACACACTAATTAAAAGGAAAACACATGAAATTTAAAGATCTAAAAACGGGAACAAAAATATTGTCGGGCTTTATGCTGGTAGTATTGATTGCAGTATTTATAGGTGGAATAGGCTTATGGGGTCTTAGCAATGTAGGCAGTGCCTTTCACGAAGTAACGGATGTCCGCATGCCAAGCATACAATATCTTGGTGAGATGGAAAGTAATCTGGAAAGAGTGCAGGCAGGTTATAAGCAATTGCTTGACACCGAGCTCAGCCGTGCAGACAGAGATGCTATTGTGGCTGAAATAAAGCATTACAGGGAAGAATACCAAGGCTTCAATGATCTGTTTGCTCCCCTGGACCAGACAGAAGAAGAAGCAAGGATTTACAAGCAACTCTTGCAGCAACTGGAGACCTGGCGCAACATCAATCTACAAAAGGTCGATCGTATGCATTCCGTAGTTCTCGACTCCGACATCCTTGATCCTATCAGTCTGAACCGTGATTTGGAGCAATTCATGAAAGATCACTATGCCCTGCAGGTTCAAACCGTTAATGCGATACAAACCCTCAGGGCTTTTGATGGGGGTGATGATGCTACCCGCTGCAACTTTGGTCAGTGGCTGCCCGATTTCAAAACCAACAACCAGGAGGTCAACCGCAATATGCGCGACATGATGTCCTCTCATGATACCTTTCATGGTGCTGTTCACCGCATCAAGCAACTAATCCAGCAAGGCAATCGTGATGCAGCTTTCCGGCATTATCAGGATGTAATGCTTCCCTCTGCAGAAGAAGTTTTTAATTATTTTGCCATAATCAACCGCGAAGCTCAAAACGCTGCAACAGCTTTTGCCGAAATGAGTAGAACCATTTCTACGGAATCCAACAGTGCGCATGAAGCCATGATGAACAGCTTTACTCAATTGAAGCAAATCAATGTAGCCGAAGCGGGCAATGAGGTACAGGAAGGAGATACTGCAGCCGCCACCAGCAATACCATGATGATTTTTAGTATCCTTGTAGGTATTGTGATTGCACTGGTTTTGGGATTTACCATCACCAGGCTGGTTACCACGGGGGTAAATAAAGGCGTTTTGCTTGCGCGCACCATTGCCGAGGGCGACCTTACGGTGAATGTGGAAACGGATCTGCTGGAGCAAAAAGATGAGATCGGCCAACTGGCCAAGGCCCTACAGCTGATGGTCGACAAGTTGCGTTCTGTGATTGGCAGTGTGGTAACGGGATCGGATAATATTGC
Organism: Sphingobacteriia bacterium; assembly: GCA_041642035.1. Taxonomy (GTDB): domain Bacteria; phylum Bacteroidota; class Bacteroidia; order Bacteroidales; family UBA7960; genus SKVR01. The sequence continues at coordinate 174 of JBEPXC010000358.1, read as the reverse complement.
CTCGGCCAGCCAGCAAATGTCATCTACGGCACAGGAAATGAGCCAGGGAAGCACTGAACAGGCATCCTCAGCTGAAGAAGTAAGTTCTTCCATGGAAGAAATGGCTGCCAACATTCAGCAAAATACCGACAACGCACGCGAAACAGAGAAAATGGCCCGTCAGGCCGAATTGGG
>JBEPXC010000357.1:0-3565 GCA_041642035.1 Sphingobacteriia bacterium | reverse complement strand
TTGGGGTGTTGTGTCTGATCTGTTCCATCCTGGTTTTACCTTGCCTGGCGCAGGAAAACACCCTTCAAACACCGGAAACCATCAGCGGGCAGGAGCTCGATGAGGTGGTGGTGAGCGCCCAGCGCAGCCCGGTGGTACAATCGCAGCTTATGCGGGTTGTACAGGTGATCACCCGTGCCGAGATTGAGCAATCGCCCGCCCGCGACCTGGCAGGCCTGCTCGAAAACGTACGCGGGCTCGACATCAGGAAACGCGGAACCTATGGAATGCAGGCCGATATTAGCATCAGGGGCGGCACATTCGATCAGACACTCATCCTCATCAACGGGATCAACATCACCGATCCACAAACGGGCCACCACAACCTCAACGTGCCCCTCGACCCCAACAGCATTGAACGTATTGAAGTCCTGCAGGGAGCCGGAGCCCGTGTATTTGGACCTAATGCTTTCAACGGCGCAGTAAACATTATCAGCAGGCAACCCGGCAAAGACCACGTAAGGGCATCGGTCACAGCAGGAGAATATGGCTTTGGTCAGGCGGGTCTGGCCGCGGGCTTCAACAGTGGCTCCCTACAGCATTTCCTCTCGGCAGCAGCCATGACCAGCGATGGATTTACCGACAATACCGATTTCAAAACCGCCAGCATGTTCTATCGTACAGCAACCAATATGGGCCAATCACGCCTGGACGCACAGGCAGGCTACAACGGTAAAGCCTTTGGGGCCAACAGCTTTTATACCCCTCGCTTTCCCAATCAGTTTGAGCAAACACGCACCAGCTTTGCTTCCCTGCAGTGGAAATCGGGCGCCAAGCTCAACATCAGATCGGCCATTTACTGGCGCAGACATCACGACCGATTTGAGCTCTTCAGAGATAATGCCCCCCAGTGGTATAGCTCTCACAATTATCATCGTACAGATGTTGCGGGTACAACCCTTAACTGGAGTAATACGGGCAGCCTGGGCACCACCTCCCTGGGCATGGATTACCGCTTTGAGCACATCTACAGCAATGTACTGGGTGAGCCCATGAGCCAATCGATAGCCGTTGCGGGCTACGAGAATGCCTTTTTCAGCCGTTCCTACCAGCGATCAGGAGTAAGCATCATGGCCGAGCATGCCATGTATAGAGGTAATTTTTCGGCATCGGCAGGTATGCTCACTTACCTCAACAACGAACTGGACGGGGGCATCAGCTTCTTTCCCGGACTGGACCTGGGATGGCAGTTTACACCCCAATGGCGATGGTTCTCCAGTATTAACCGCACCCTTCGCCTGCCTACTTTTACCGATATGTTCTACAGTGGACCCGGAAATATAGGCAATCCGCTGCTTATACCCGAGGAGGCCATTTCTTTCGAAACAGGATTGAAAAGTACCATGCAGCACCTTGAGCTGGAGGTGGCTGTGTTCAAACGCTGGGGCACCAATATGATCGACTGGGTGAAAAAGCCCGGCGATGAGCAATGGCAAAGCATGAACCTTACCCGCGTCGACATCAGCGGGCTGGAAGCAAGTCTGGTTTACCGGCCGCAGCAGAAGCCGGCGAAAGCCACCCAGACCATGGCCTCTGTTCATTACAGCTACCTGTACTCGGGCAAGTCGAGCGGGGATTTTGTATCCAATTATGTGCTCGATCATCTCAAACATAAGGTTGATTTGGGCTTCACCCATGCCATCACGGCAAAAGGCGGGGCCACCTACAGGCTCTCGTGGCAGGAACGTGAGGGAGGTTTCATGCTCTACCAGGACGGTGTATTTCAGGAACTGCAGGATTTCACGCCATACTGGATGATGGACCTGCGGTTGTTTTACAACATCAGCAAGGTACAGGTGTTTGCCGAAGCCTCCAACCTATTCGATGCACAGTATACCAGCGTGGCCAACGTGCCACAGCCGGGCCGATGGGTAAGGGTAGGGTTGAAGGCGGAGGTGGGGTTTTGATGGTGGGTCAATACCCTCCAACAACAAAGACTTAAAAGATGCGACAGTTTTCACTTCAGGAGTCAGTACTCTTTCAAGCAGCTCAATACTCCCAACCCCCTCAATACCCCCCAGCCCCCTGGGAGGGGGAGCCGCACAGTGCAAGCATGAAATTTAAAACAATTATTATGCGGGCATAAACATTCAGATAATAGCACAAAGACTTAGAACGTGCTACAGTTCCCCCTTCCAGGGGGCGGAGGGGGTCTTAAAGGGCGGAGGTAGACGTCAGGAAATGAAGGAAGTTAGTTATATAGAGCCATTTAGCATTGTTGATATGAAATTTAAAAACAATATTTCATAATGCTTGTTTTTGTTTATTGAAGTAAAGCAGCAAAGAGCTTATGGTCTGAATAATACTTGATTAAGTAAAAGCTGATATTTGGTGATTATTAAAATTGTTCTATGGCTAAATTGAGTGGTACCATCCAGAACACAATGTATTATAATGCACCTGAATTTATTATCCGGCTTGCCAAAGATTTAAGAGCTAATCAGACAACAGCTGAAAAAGAACTGTGGAAAATTATTGCTGGCAAACAATTGTGGGGTTTACACTTTAGAAGACAGCATAATATTGGTTTATACATTGCTGATTTTTATTGCCATTCGATCCGATTAGCTATCGAAATTGATGGAGAAATACACAATAAAAAAGAAAAATATCAGTCTGATTTAAATCGCACGGCCGAATTGGAAAGACTAGGTATCACAGTTATAAGGTTTACCAATAGGAATGTGTTTGAAAACATTACTGGTATTAAAACACAAATTGAATGTGTTTGTCAGACTTTAATAGCAGAGCTGGGGGCAGTATAAAACGTTTAACATTAAGACAATCATCATACGGATATAATATTTAAATAATACCACAAGATATTTAACGTTTGACAGTTCCCCCTTTCAGCAGCTCAACACCCCCCAGCCCCCTAAGAGGGGGAGCCGGGCAGTGCAGGTATTAAGTTCACCTATCATTATCCGATAATGAATTTTTTAGATAATAGCTTTAAAACATGGAACGTGCGACAGTTCCCCCTTTCAGGGGGCGGAGGGGGTCTCTAATGGGCGGAGGTTATCTCTAGGGGTAAAGCGGTGGGGATCTTTCGTGGGCGGTCTCCCTAAAACCTCACTATCTTCTTGAAAAAATACCATAACCATCACCCGCCCTGACTATATACACCTCACTCTCCAATAAAACCCGAAATATCATTCATCTTTCAAGACTTTAAAAAAGTAATACCTCTTTATTTCATCTTGCACAACTATAAAATACAAACCCTTATGAAAACCAGTCAAATCAATGTCAACGGAACCCTTGCCAATCGTTCGCTGCATAATGGGCAATAATAGCGTATGATTTTACTTTTGGTATGGTACAACGAATGATTGTAATTGCCCATGTTTATATCCGACTGATTGGTTATCCTTACATCCAGCTCAATATTGAAGGGTATATCCACAAGATTAACTTCATTGAATTGTGCCAAAATACTATCTCTGGAGCCATTCATGTCATACCCCATTTCTAAAGTGTCCCTGTTGCTGGCCGAATCTTCGAAATACATCCTGAAACTAAATTC
>JBEPXC010000356.1:0-3566 GCA_041642035.1 Sphingobacteriia bacterium | reverse complement strand
TTCATCAGCAACATAATCTTCCTGCGTTCTTTTGCATTGAGCTGGTTGCAAAGCTTGGTGCCGTCAAGCTGCAGTATTTCCAGGAAGACAGGGATCATTTTTGAGGGCAGCCACAATTTAAAAATGTTTTCTATTTGTTTTTTGCCATGTTCATTGATGTCGCGCAAGAGTCGGTTATCGAGCTTATGTTCGTCGAGGGCAGGCTTAAGATCAATGCTGATTTCCACCTTGTTGCTCTTTGCCAGTTCCTCTACTACGTATCGGCTTAAGGTAAGAATAATAGGCCCTGAGAGGCCATAGTGGGCAAACATCACCTCACCGAAGTCTTCCTTTTGTTTTTTGCCATTCACCCATACAACTGCCCTTACATTTTTTAGTCCCAGGCCCTGAAGCTTGCCGGGCGTATCTTCTACGGTAACCAAAGGCACCAATGCCGGGAATGCCGGGGAGATAGTATGGCCCAGTTGCTGGGCAAGCGTATATCCATCGCCGGTAGAGCCTGTTGCCGGATAAGATTTTCCCCCGGTGCAAATCATAACGTGAGGAGCACGGAAGGTCTTTTTTCCATGCTCGCCTGTGGTCACAACTCCTTGTACGGATTCTTGTTCTTGTAAGACTTCATTTACTCTGTAGCCATAGAGGATATCAATGTTTTTGGTTCCCATCCATCGCAGCAGCGCGTTAACCACATCCGCTGCACTATTGCTCACGGGAAATACCCTGCTGCCTCGTTCGGTGGTGGTTTCTACACCCTGTTGGTGCATGATTTGCAGAATGTCCTGTACGAAAAAGGCATGAAAGGCATGTTTGAGAAAACGGCCATTGGGAAAAATATTCTGATAGTACACCACTTTTTCTGCATCATGGGTGATGTTGCACCGACCTTTGCCTGTGATTAATAGCTTGCGGCCGGGCCGGCGCATTTTTTCCAGCAGTAATACCCTTGCCCCCTGATGTGCTGCCCTGCCGGCTGCAATAAGTCCGGCTGCACCGCCACCTATGATGATAAGATCGTAATCCTTCTTTGTGTTTTTTTCTGTCATTCCCTGTATATCTGCTTTAAACTCTTTTTTCTTCCAGCTTCCCGCTTCCAGCTTTTTTTGACCCATCCCCGGCCCTTCCCTACAGGTAGGGAAGGGTGACTCCCGTTCCTGGATTCTGCCCTAATTATTTGTGCCTTCCAGCTTCGAGCTCTCTTCTCACGCAAAGGTACATTTTATTTGGCCGGCTTCTCTTATGTAAATTGCCACAAAGCTATATCATTAAACAGGTAAAATCACCTGCAATAATTGGTGTTTTAGCTGTAAAAGCCGAAAGAAATTAATGGTTATATTCGTATTCATGATAATTTAATAGATAGAAGAGTAGGCGAGGCCCACTGGCAATTTAAGTTAAGTTTATTCATATGGGTGTTCATTTGATAAAAGCGGCTTTTTATATAAGCAATACGATGTATTGGTTGTTGAAGCATGTGTTTATCGATACCCTGAGAATGTTAAAGGAAAGTATTTTTTCTGCTTTTGTACGTGTTCCACAAAAACACGCCTGGATGCTTGTTGCAGGCAGTGTGTTTTTTCTTTTTTTTATCCCACTCACGCAGCACTCATTACAGGCACAAAACTGCACTCCGGGAACTACCTCCCTTGATATAGATCTTACTTCTTCTTCCGATGCATCCTGGGCGACATCGGGTCCCATTGATCCTTCCGGACAATGTTGTGGTGCTCTGGACAATCATAATTGTATGGAATTTGTGGTTACCCTCCATCCCGATGCCAATGGCATAAGTGTAGCTTTTACCACGCCAACGGGTAGTCTTTATTATTCGGTAAATTGCGGCCCATCCCAGGCGGTCTCCGACAATATAGTAAATATTTGTTTTGATCAGGGCGATACAGGTCCCCACTCTATAATCTTTTGCCGCAGTGGAACACCTTCCTATGAATTTGCCATCTATTCTATGAGCAATGATCTTAATGTTACGCTTGATCCCTTTGAGCCAGTCTGTGAAGGCAGTCCCGGTTTTATGCTTCAGGGTGGATCACCTGCAGGAGGGGTTTACTTCATCAATGGCAATGCCATGCCCTATTTCAATGTGGCCACGCTAGGTCCGGGAGACCATGAAATTATTTACCAGTATTCTGATCCTCTCACCGGATGTACTGGTTTTGCTGTTGATACGCTAAGCGTAGTGGCCTTACCTGAAATTACCTGGACAGTAGAAAAGTTTTGCCAGGATCAGGGGTTGGTTCCCCTGAATGGAGCAAGCCCAACGGGAGGATTATATACGGGATCTTTTATATCAGGTAATCATTTTAACACCGATGCTGCCATTCCCGGAACGTATCCTGTTACCTACCAGTATTTCGACGCCTACGGATGCGGGTCATCATCCTCAGGAACCGTTGTGATAAACGATCAGCCCGTGGCAGATGCGGGCTTAGATAAGACTGTTATAACTGGAAATACCACTACCTTGAATGCTGCCAATGGCGGCACCGACACCTATACCTATCAATGGTCTCCTGCTGCCTTGCTTGTTGATGCCAATGTACAAAATCCACAAACATTGCCCCTGGTTGCATCTACGGTTTTTACCCTGGAGGTTACCAATATCCTTACCGGATGTTCTGCCAGCGATCAAATGTTGGTAAACATCATAGGGGGCGATATCCACATATCGGAAATCGTGAGTTTGCCGGGAGCTATCTGTTTGGGTTCCGATGCTGAACTATGGGTTTTACCCGGAGGTGGCTCGGGCAGTTTTAATTATTACTGGACTGCCGATCCTCCCGATCTTCCCGGGTTTCCCTCTACCGCTGCAAGCCCTGTTATTAGTCCTGATACCACCACGACCTATACCGTAGTAATAAGCGATGCTATCTATCCATCAGTAACTCCGGCCACTGATACGGTGAGGGTTATCGTTAACCCCTTGCCTCTGGTATCCATTACTATGCAGCCTACAGTATGTGCCAACACATCTCATTTTTCCCTCTATGGTGGCAGCCCGGCCGGGGGTACTTATTATTTGCTCGATACGGGCGGCAATGTTCTGGATCTACCCTATATCGACTTCTCCGATTTTCTGCCCCATGATATTGGTGAAGGCGATTACCAGGTCATGTACGAATATGTAGATTCCCTAACAGGCTGCAGCAATACGGCTTTTCAGGATTTTACCATTCTGCCTTATGTAAAAGCGGTGTTTTATACCCATAAAAACGATATATGCATCTCCAACGAAGTTACCCTGGCGAACCATTCCATAGGTGCAACGGGCTATTCCTGGGATTTTGATGATGGTACCTTCAGTAATGATGGCTCACCCACTTTTGTGCATACCTTTCCCGAAGTGCCCGAAATAGTTGACTATGCCATTTCATTGACGGCTGCAAATACCGAGGGATGTGCACATACGGCCCAAAGAACGGTAAAAGTCTATCCTCCTGTTGTAGCTGATTTTTCTGCTTCACAAACCCAGGGATGCTCCGATCTAACCGTTGATTTCACTACCCTGGCCGATGGTCCTATTCTTTATCATTTCTGGGATTTTGGCGACGGCA
>JBEPXC010000355.1:0-3578 GCA_041642035.1 Sphingobacteriia bacterium | reverse complement strand
CAAAGGGATAGGAAGCCCCCGGATGCCCATACGATCCTCCAAGCCCTTTTGGGACGGCCCTTTCCCATTCTCCGGTAAGAATCCAGCCCTTGTCGGTATCAAAATCGTCATAATATATTGATTCCAGGAGTGTTCTTTTTCCAAAAGGACTTTGATCTTCTACCAGCACATTCTCCCCATTGACAACGATACCTCCGGCCGGGATGTAAGCATCGGCAGTATTCCCATGTATGGTATTTTCGGCTACGTCATATGCTAACCATAAATAAGAATAGCCTGTGGGTAAATTCAGCCCAATATTCTCAAAGAGAACAGTACCATTTTCAAAACCGGAGGCAATAGCTGCCGGATGGGATGTACTGAAAAACTCATCTGATGTGTAATATAGTTTAAGCCCTGTTATATCTTCATCTGCAGTGTTGAGTGATTTGGCGCTATAGGAATCCAGTACAAGATCGCCCGTATTGCCTGTAACGCGCACTATAGACTTTAATATCGGATTGTTTACACTGCCGGTAGGAATAAATTCAAGTGACGCCTGGTCGGTGGTAAAATCATCAAGTACTTTAGGAATAATACCTGTTTCTTCCACCCTAAATTCATCGATGCATATGCCCGATCCCCAACCACTAACCCCTTCCAGGGCAAAATAATATGTATCAGTCTCCGAGTCGGGAAGAGGGATGCTTCTTTCCACCCATTCATTAACGGGATACATATAACTTTGCAACAAGGTCCAAATACCATCATCGCCTTTTTTATAATAAATGGTGAGTCGGTCAAACTCACCTATATCCCATTCGGCCTGGGCATGAGAAAAAGAAAGGACGGGATTAATAATAAATTCAAGATCAATAGGCGGTGTTATGATACGGGTAACATGGCCTATGCCTTGCCATTGAAAGACAAGATTCTTTACTCCAACAGCGGCAGTATCAGGAACACCAATGGTACCGGGAGGAGAGATAATGCCTGCTCCGGTTCTCACATCCCATTCAGCCGGAAAAGAGTCGGGGTAGCTTAAAAATTCCTGGGTCCAGGTAGGCTGAAGTCCTGCTTCGAAACCTTCATAAAAGACTATATTGTTTTTGTCATTTTTGTCCGGATTACTGTTGGGAAAATCAACCTTTGCTGAATCCGGATTTGTCGCTTGTACCCAAAAAGCAAAAAATACCAGAAGGACTAACTGCACAATTTTTAGTATTAATTGACTCATATAACCTCCAGACATTTAATGTATAAACATTTCTCTTCAAGGCTAAAAGTAAGCAACTATAAAACCAATAAGAACAGGCCTTTCATTCGTTTTTGTTGCGTAATACTACGGGTAGAAAATACCTGATTATTGTGAAGATGGAAGTTGGAAGCTGGAAATTGGAAGCTCCAAGCTGGAAGTTGGAAGCTCGAAGCTCGCTCACTTCGTCACCATCACCCTGTTTCCTAGTCCCCCAGCCCCTGAGCCCGTATGTTCCAGCCCCCCAGACAAAATATTTTCTTCTACCCTAAGAACTTTTTTAAAATTATTTAGTTTACACACAAGAAACTATTTAAGTAATTTTGGTTTCCAAAGTTTTCATTCCTATTCGTACCTTGAATCAGTCTATATGCAGGAATTAATAAACAAAATATCTGAAATATATTCACGCTATGGCATTAAAAGCGTCACTATGGATGATCTTGCCCGTGAACTGGGGGTATCGAAAAAGACCTTATATCTTCATTTCAGAGATAAAAAAGAAGTTGTAGAGAAAGTAGTACACAATCTGATACAATTTCAGAAATGTTCTATTAGTGAAACCCTTAATACACCAGGAGCAAATGCCATCGACAAATTGATGATGATGACCCACTTTTTTGCTGAACATTTAAAGAATTCCAATGCCTCGTTTACTTATGACCTGCAGAAATATTATGCTGAAATTTGGAATGATGTATTGGAATTTAAGCGTGGTGAAATATACCGACACATCATGGATAATATAGAAGAGGGAAAAAAACAAGGCCTTTATCGGGATGATTTAAATTATGAGATTATTGCCCGTATCTATGTGTCGCGCATGGAGATGTATCAAACAGAACTGTGGCAACCTCTCGAAAAATTTGACCTTAGTGAAATTTTCCACACCTTGTTTCTGTATCACATCCGTGGCATTGCCAATTCCAAAGGATTAAAATATATGGAAGAAAATATGCACAAATGGAAACTTCGCTAACCCCTATCGCACTCACAAGGAATCTAAACCCATTCAGCATTCATTTTTCATCCTTCATCCACTTATTATTGCAACCAAACTCATAATAACATTAATTTTATCCATTAAAAGTAACCATAATTCAAAAAACCAACATGCACTCAGCTATTACCAGAGAACAAACTCTAAAGAAATCACACCCTGCATCCTGCAGGGTAATCCCAACTTTGTATTCCTGTGATCGGCATTTTTCGAGCTACAGGAAAATCCTTCTGTACGCTGTACTGTTTTTTGTGATAACCATTTCTCCCCGTTGGATTCAAGCTCAGGAAACTACTCTTGAACTGAGCCTGGAACAGGCCGTTGAGCATGCCCTAAAACACAACTATGAGCTTATGAATGCAAAGGCTGATGCCAGCATTGCCAAACGACAGGTATGGGAAATTACCGCCGATGGCCTGCCACAGGTTAACGGTACGGTAGGATATCAAAAATTCATTGACATCCCTACCAACCTGGTTCCTGCGGAGTTCTTTGGTGGTCAGCCCGGAGAATTTGCCGAAGTACAGTTTGGCACTGAGCACAATCTTTCGGCTACCTTAAGTGTTACACAACTGATCTTCGATGGCAGCTATATCGTGGGATTGCGGGCAGCAAGAATTTTCAGAAAACTTTCACTGCAAAACTACGAAAGATCAGAACTGGACGTTAAAAGCCTGGTTACTGAAAGCTATTACCTGGCCCAGGCCACCGCACAAAACCTTGATATTGTGCAGCAAAACTTATCCAACCTGGAGAGCACCCTGTATGAGACAGAGAAACTTTATGAGGAAGGATTTACCGATGCCATCAATGTAGACCAGCTAAGGCTTACCGTGGCCAATCTCAAAAACACCATCTCAATGCTGGAGAGGCAGAAAGCACTTACATTGGATCTGCTAAAATTCCAGATTGGCCTTAGGGTAGATCAACCCCTTATCCTTACTCAAGACCTAAACGAGCTGCTTTCAAATATGACTGTGGAGAATCTGATCAACCAGGAGTTTGATTTCCAGTCGCACATTAATTTTAAGATCATGCTTTCCCAGGAAAACATGCAGCTGATGGCCATGCGGCGCCAGCAAAGTTTTTACCTGCCCACCATCAGCGCATCCTATACCCGACAGGAAAGTGCACAACGCAATGAATTCAATCTCTTTGAAAGCGGACAACCCTGGTACCCGACCAGCATTTTGGGAGTTAACATCACTATACCGATTTTTTCCAGCGGTTTGCGATGGTCCAGAATACAGCAGGCAAAACTGGAGCTTGAAAAAGCACGCAACAACACACGCATGGTAGAGCAATCCCTGTTGCTTCAGAAACAGGAGGCCAGCAATGAAATTG
>JBEPXC010000354.1:0-3579 GCA_041642035.1 Sphingobacteriia bacterium | reverse complement strand
GGAGAAACCTTTGAGCTGGGAGCAGAATTTTTAAATATGCTGGCTTCAGCTCAAAATATGCATGCCAGATTATCTACCCAATCACAATACATCGAGATTGTCTCTGATGAATCGCTTATGGGCGAAGTCGTCCACAATCAGAAAACAAACAACTTCACCAATCCCTTCGTGGTGAAAATCAAAGAAAATATCCCGCCCAGTCATGAAGAAATATTTACCATCAATTTCTTCAATGAAGATAGTGTTTATGCAGGACACCAGAATTTCAGCATGACCTTCAATCTGGATTATATTGATTTTGCATGGGGTAATATACAGACCACCCTTAACAGCAAGGGGAATATTGGTTATAACTACCCTAATTATAACCAGGGTGTGGGTTTTTTGTATGCCAGTGCCAATCAAAACCGCTCCTTGATTAGCTGTGCAGGACTGATAGCAGGGGTTAGCAGCTCAGCAGTGGTAGACAATATCTATGGACCCGTTGAAAATTCTTTCAGCAATTCTTTTTTTTCTCTTGAGAATGTAAGAAGAGTGGATAATCCTGAATTTGCCGATTTTCTTGCCAAGGGCAGTTTCAATGATAGCCTTGGGGGATATTCCAAGTTAGGAATAAAGGTGGATTATCGTATCTACGCCTTAAATCAAGCTCCCCTGGACAAATTTCTGATATTGGAATACGACATCATCAACCCCACTCAGGAAAGTCTCCCCGGATTATATGTAGGCTACTATGCCGACTGGATAATCCAGGATGTAAGAAATCACCGCGCATCATTTGACCCGGAAAATCGTATGGGTTATGCCTTTTCTGCTAATGGTGGAAATTTTACCGCCTTGCAGTTGCTAAGCCATTCCAGCATGAAACATTATGCCTTCGACAATCAGGGCTTTGGAGGAAGTTTAAAAATCAACGACGGGTTTACTTCGTTTGAGAAATTTACTGCCATGAAAAGCTCCCGTGAGAATGCAGGTTTTTATGATAAAGATAACAATGTCAGCACACTCATATCAACAGGACCTTTTAACCTTCCTTCACAGGATACCCTAAAGGTAGCCTTTGCCATCCTGGCAGGTGATCACCTAAACGATCTTCAGGCAAATGCCCAGCTGGCATCACTGGTTTATCACGATGACTTTACTTCATCGCAGCAGATTAATGGAGAGAACCCTTTCTCCCTTCGTGTCTTCCCTAATCCTGTTACCGATTATATCGTGGCTGAATTCAATACGCTCATGGGAGGCAGTGGTGAAATATCGGTGTATAGCCTTAATGCAAAACGCATCTATCATGAGTATATTGAGGGCCTCCCGGGAGAAATAACACGGCATTCAATCAATATGCAACATGTAGAAAATGGCATGTATATCATTCAGTTAAAAACAACCAACCAGGTGCAAAGTATAAAGATTCTCAAACACTAATCACAACGGAGTTTTCATGAAACGACTATCTGTTTTACCCCTTATATTATCTCTTGTTACACTTGCTGTAATTCTGGGGGTATATATGGTACTGCAGGATTTTCAGAAGAGAGCAATTCAAAACACTATAGATCCTTTTCTGTGGATACCCCGGGATGTTGAAATGATTCTTCATGTCCGTAACCCGACTCTTTTCCGGGAGTCGCTCTTGCTGGCACAACCGCTGAACGATGGCTTTGATCAAATAACAGGATTCAAGGATGTGGCAAAAATTCTACTAACCGTTGACTCTCTGGCTGCAAAAACAGAAGAACTTTATTCCTGGTGGAAATCATCTCAATTGGTTTTTGCCACCCACGCATCTCTTGACGCAACGCGTGCTGATTTTTACGTACAACTCACCATGCCTTCTAAGGCTGATAACAATAAAATTGCCGGCTTTCTAAGCCAGACTGTTTTTAAGAATCAAACCGTAACGGAAGGGTATCTTGGCAATGAGGATTTATTTGTAGTACAATCCGATACTTCTTCATCAAACCTCTATTATGTCTTCAGGCAGAACGCTCTTGTGATATCTTCCAATCTGGCAAAAATAGGTGTGGAAGATTTAGCGCAGCAGAGCGCAAACAGCATCATTGGCAGCCAGATGTTCCTGAAATTAAGAAATGCTGCCGGGCGTTTCTCTGACAATTTATATCTGTCATCAGGTAGACTATGTGATCATCTTCCTGCCTATGTAAGGCAAAACAATCCTATAAATCTTGGTTGCGAAGATCTGGCCGGATGGCAGGTGTGGGATATCGCCTGGCATTCACGTGGGTTGTTTTTTACCGGCTTTGCTCAATCCGAAACTTACGGCGAATATTTTATAGACAATCTGTCAGGGCAACAACAGGTTGAAACACAAATACTGGAATACATCCCTGAAAAAACATCCCTGTTTATGTATCTGGGAATATCCAATACTGAACTCTTCAGCAATGAATATTCGCAATGGCTTGAAATCAATAAGGCCGATGAAAATTTGAAAGGGCAGCGCATCATGTTTTCAGATGTCACCGGACTTGATCCCGACAGCATCCCTGCCATATGGAATGGTGAGCTGGCATGGGTGCAACCGTCTTATGCCTTATCTAATCCTGACAGTGCAGTGCTCCTTCTGGGAACAATACAAAAAGAAAAATTGCTGGAGCATCCGCAATTGCAACTGTTCATCACCGATGCAAACCCTGTTTTTGAAGACAGCCTCTTATATGCACCCCAGGTATTGCATTCTTCCATCCCCGGTCTAATCCCCCTGCTTAGCAAGGGCATAGCCCATGAAGATTATTCTTATCTGGCATTCCTGGACCAGTATTTAATTGCAGGCAAATCCATAAACGCACTCATTACCTACCTCGAAGCAATAAAGTTTAATTCACATTTCACGGAAAATGAAGATTTCGCAGAAATGAAGGAGTTTATGCAGGAAGGGCAGAATTTTTTATTCTATCACTCCCTCAAAAAGGAACCTGCTGCAGATTTGGCAGTAATTTCCGGTGATTCCTTAAATGAAGGAGAAAGAAAAGATTTGCGTTCTTTCAGTTTTCAGCTGTTGTCTTCACCTGGCAATATGGTATTCTCCAATGCCATGTGGTTGCATCGGTCTGAATATGACTTGTCCAATCCCCTGTTATGGGAAACAGAACTCAATGCACCCATACATAAAGGCCCCTTCAGTGTAGTCAATCATAACGATGGATTTCCTGAATTTATCCTGCAGGATGTAAGCAACATATTATACCTGCTCGACCAGGATGGAGCTATCTTATGGCAAAAAGAAATATCAGGTCCAATCGCCTCTAATGTCTACCAGGTTGATATTTACAAGAATGAGCGCTTACAGTATCTTTTCAACACACGCAATTACCTGCATCTTATTGACCGAAATGGCGAATACGTGAGGGGTTATCCTATGCGGCTTCCCTCACCGGCTTCTACAGGGATTTCTGTTTTTGATTATGAGGGAAACAAAAATTACCGCATCATTTTTCCTTCAGAGAATAAGATGATTTATAACTACAGCCTGCTTAGAAGGGCCGTAGCAGGATGGCAATATCAGCCCGGAGAACATCCGGTAAACAGACCTGTTCAGCACTTGCGTATAGTAAACAA
>JBEPXC010000353.1:0-3586 GCA_041642035.1 Sphingobacteriia bacterium | reverse complement strand
CATTTTTCAGGACGACATCATCCGACATACCGCCGTTATTCCTCTGGGTGGTAATGTAATCACCGATGATATCAAGGAGGGATGCTCTATCATAAAAATACAGGCGGAGGCTCTGAAGGTAAACTTCGGCTCTGCCCTGGCCAGCGAAAACAGAGATGAAGAGATCGTTTCCATCCCCGGTCTTAAAGGGCGTGAACCCAAGGAAATCTCCCTAAAAAATCTGGCTAATATCATCCAGGCTCGTACAGAAGAAATTATTGAGCATGTTTATTATGAAATCCGTAACTCAGGATTTGAGAATAAGCTTATTGCCGGTATTGTGCTTACCGGAGGTGGCAGTCAACTCAAGCATATCGCACAGCTAGCCTCTTTTATTACAGGCATGGATACCCGTATAGGATATCCAAGCGAACATCTTGCCAAGGCTCCATCTGATGAAGTATCTAAGCCCATGCATGCAACCGGGGTAGGCCTGGTGATTCAGGGTTTTAAGAATGCAGAAAAGCAAAGAAGAAGAAAAGACCCAAAGGTTTCTACTCATTCTCAAAAGAATAAAGGGAGCTTTTTTGATGCCATACTCAAAAAGGGTAAACAATTTTTTGATAACGATACTACAGATTAGACGTATTTTATTAACAATTTAATCCTGAAAACTGTTGATAAAAACTTTATCTGGATTTACTGATTTTTTTTATTAATAACTACCTTAGAACCAGAAAATATGAACTCAGACATGATAAATTTCGACTTACCAAAGAATCAATCTTCCGATATCAAAGTTTTGGGTGTAGGAGGCGGTGGTAGTAATGCTGTAAATTATATGTTCAAGCAAGGTATTGAAGGCGTTGACTTTATCGTTTGCAATACCGATTCACAAGCTCTTGACTGCAGTCCTGTACCCAATAAAATTCAGCTCGGCGTGAGTCTCACCGAAGGAAGGGGAGCTGGTAGCATACCTGCAGTAGGAAAAAATGCTGCTATAGAAGACCTCGATCGGATTAGAGAACTATTGGAGAAGAATACCAAAATGCTTTTTATCACTGCAGGAATGGGTGGTGGCACTGGTACAGGGGCCGCTCCGGTTATTGCTAAAGCATGCAAGGACTTAAATATTCTCACCGTAGGTATCGTAACCATTCCTTTTGCCTTTGAAGGCCGGAAACGTCGCCTGCAAGCCGAGGAAGGGATAAAGGAATTAAAGGAAAATGTAGATGCCCTCATCGTTATCTGTAACGACAAGTTACGCGAGTTGTATGGCAACCTATCGGTTACCGATGCTTTTTCCAAAGCCGATAACGTGCTTACCACTGCGGCTAAAGGCATTGCCGAAATCATAACTCTTACCGGTGGTGTTAATGTTGACTTTGCCGATGTAAGAACCGTAATGTCTAACTCAGGCGTGGCCATTATGGGCAGTGGCAGTGCCGAAGGAGAAGATCGTGCCATTAAAGCGGTTGAGACTGCCCTGGCATCTCCATTGCTTAACGACAACAACATACGTGGGGCCAGCAATGTGCTGCTGAATATCCTTAGTGGAAAAGAAGAAATCCTGATGGACGAGATTACCGAGATTACCGATTATATCCAGACAGAAGCCGGCTCTACAGCTGATATCATTTGGGGATATGGTAAAGATGAAAGCCTTGGAAACAAAATTAATGTTATCCTGGTGGCTACAGGTTTTGGTGAAAACTCTGACCTGGGATACAATCTCGAGATAAAGCCCACACAAAAGAAAGTAGTGAATCTCGAGAATAACGTCCCTCAAAAAGAAGAACCCCGCAAGGAGGCGGATCATGGAATTACCTTTGTGACCAAAATGACAACACAGCAACAGAGTAGCAGCGGCCAGAAGGAAGAAAGAAAAGATAAGCCAGGAAACCCTTTACAGTTTGAGATACAGACAACTACAAAGGATAATACCTTTAAACCCAACTTTATCAATCAGAAACAAGATGATGATATTGTGGGTTCTGAGAAATCAGCTGTTGAAACCCCCGAGCCGACACCCAGCCATGATGCAGGTTCCATGAAAACCAAGGCCCTCGAAAGAGAGCAAAGACTACGTGAACTAAGCCTGAAACTAAAGACCCCGGAGGGTTTGCTGGACATGGAAAAGGAACCCGCATATTTGCGTCGCAATGTACCCCTGAATAAGGTGCCTGCCAGCGATGAGTCACATATTTCACGGTATACCCTCTTTGAGGGTGATGGTAAGACACAAATTAAATCCAATAATTCCTTTTTGCACGATAATGTTGATTAGTCATACCTCTCAAAAATAGTTCCTTAAAAGCCCCGATCAGGGGCTTTTTTAATTACATAAACAGATGAGCCTACTCCTCTTTTTGTAAAACAGAAAAAAAATAAGATTTGCTAATTTTACAATTGCTTTTTCATTATGGACCTAATTCATTTATATTCACATAAAATTAATTGCTATGAGTTTATTACAACAGATTGATCAGGATATTAAAAAGGCCATGCTGGCCCGGGAGAAGGATAAGCTGGAATCTCTGCGAGCCGTTAAATCGGCCCTGTTGGTTTTGAGAACAGAAAAAGGCGGTGGTGGAACCATCGACGATGATGCAGAAATAAAGATCCTGCAACGATTGGTAAAGCAACGGAAAGAGGCTGCTGAGCTGTATATGCAGCAGGGCAGACAGGATCTTGCCGATGTGGAGCTCTCGCAGGCAGGAGTAATCGAAACCTATTTGCCCGAACAGTTGTCTGAAGAAGAAATAAGGGCTGTAATTCGTAAAAATATTGAAGAGCTGGGAGCCCAGGGAATGAAAGATATGGGCAAGGTGATGGGAAAAACATCAAAGGATTTGGCCGGAAAGGCCGATAATAAAATGGTGTCTGCTCTGGTAAAAGAAATGTTGTCTTAGTAAGTTTATACTGCAGGCACTAAAAAAGCGGCTGTCTCATGGAGACAGCCGCTTTTTGCATAATCAGGATTTATGGGATTACCTGGTAAGAATAATTCTGTTGTTGTACACGCTGTCGCCGGCGGTAAGTTTATAAATGTAGATACCATTGGGTAATGATTCTGCTCTGAAAGAAACAGTCTGCGTATCAAAAGCATTTACATGTCCTTCGAATACCAAAGCAACTCTTTCGCCAATAAGGTTAAATACTTCAACCCTTACTTCTGAGCTTTTAGTAACCATAAATTCAATGGTTGCTTCATTAGTAAACGGATTTGGATACGCTCTGAGTGAATTCTCAGTGGCCTTATGCATGTCATCCGAAAGCATTACATCAAGGCCAACCAGATTGTTAACAATCGGCAATGTTGGTAGGGTAAGGTTGTTGCAAGTGGCTGCTGCAGAGATCATGAACTCTTCAAAACAAAGTGCTGCTCCAAATTCATCCACTGCCGTAACAATTACGGAGTAATCTCCGGCTTCAACGCCTGTAAGACTGGCAGTTTCTTCATTGTTGTTCCACAGGTAGGTGAATGAGCTTGCGCCGGGATAGGCAGGAGTCAGATCAATGGTAACCAATTGCTCAACGTCAACCATCAGAAGTTTTGCAAGAGCAAATTCACTGAAATGCTGGAATGCATCATCGATATAGAAAT
>JBEPXC010000352.1:0-3593 GCA_041642035.1 Sphingobacteriia bacterium | reverse complement strand
CATTTCCTGCTCTACCAATAGTTTCTCCAGCTTATGATGGGGAATAAAGGACTGTTTTTCGGCTCCCTGCACCGATAAAAAAACCACCTTAAAAATGCCATTGCGCTTCATGGCTTCCACAAAAGGAACAAAATACCTGTCAACATCGGCCAGGCTGGGTGGACGTAGCAGAAATACCACATCAACCCCTTTCAGCGCATCATCAAAATGACCGGGATGGGCAAAATCAAGTGTACGATATTCTAGTCCCGAAAACTGATCCAGCTTCTCCTTTGCTCTTTCAGGATTATAATCTGCGGCTACGATTTGGTGGGTAGACTGAATTTCCTTCAGCCCCCGTATGACTTCGCTACCGATGTTGCCCGAGGCACCGCTGATGAGGATGGTTCTGTTTTCCATTGATTCTAATGTGTAGTTGATAAATATAATGATTATGCTCTAACTCTTTATAATTACATTTTGTTTAAAAATCACTCTCCAATAATTCCATCAGCTCCTTAAAGGGCAGGTTGCGGTATTTATGGTATACTTCATTGTGATAATCATTAAACTGTATCAAGGGAGCAATCATACTTTTCCAGGTTTCATCCTGTCCAAAGCTATGCGTGAGCTGATCGAGCGAATCAAATTTCTGTAATGCAGCAGCTACCAGTTTCTCGCCCTTTGGGGTGAGCTGAATTCTTTTAATTCTTTTATCCTGTTTGTCGGAAAAGTCGCGGATCATTTTATTTCTCTGCAAACGGTTGAGGATTTCCACCCCCGTGGATATCTCTACCAGGTTGAAATAGATGACATCCGTTTTGCGTGGTTTTTTCATCTCCTTGATGGTGATCAAAAACTGAAACTCCTGACGTGAGGAAATCTCCAGATCTTCGAATGCCTTTTTGATATAAAAATCAATGAACCGTGCCGAACGACTGGTCAGGGTTAAGAACTGCCGTGACGGAGGCATGCTTTTATAAAAGCCGATGTGCTCCTGAGTCTCTTCCGACAGTTGCTCACTACTAATTTCAGCCTCCTGACTTGCCTTATCAGTCCTGCTGCAAAGCCATCGTCCAAATTCTCTGATATCTGCCGATGAATTTTGCTGCTCAAACACGCTCCATAGCGTTATCAACTCTTGTATTTTTTCGTATCCTGAACCCATTGTTGTATAATTATTTGGTAGAACCATGCAAAGATAATATTTTATATCTGTTTTGATGTTTATTTGTATCCTTATTGATATACTTGCTGTTTGCTATATTTCATCATACTGACGCTCAACCCTTTAGAACATCAACAACCATACCTATCAATCCCAGAGGAGTAGTTTTATTCACTATTGTCATTTTAGTTAAATTTATCGTATGTTCTTTTGAAAAATACCCGCCAACCTAATCCAATTATTTAAATATTTGTAAAAGGGCTGATAAAAATTGTATTTTTGGCGAAACTTTCTGCAATAAATCCACATTATGGTAAACCCAAATAATATTCGTAAAGCCAATACGTAATATACGGTTAACAATCTAAAGCGGAGAGTAAATAGTGATTTGAGTACAAAATGATTACCCAATAATCTATAATGGATTTTATAAAACATTTAAGGTGTCCAATTACCAACAACGGCCTGGATTTGATTGAGAAGGACGAATTTGTAAATCATAGTATTCCTGATAAATATGATGCTATTGGGAATTTGGTCAATGGGCTGGTAGACAAATCTAGACAGTATTTTTACCCAATCTTTGAGGATATAATTGTTTTGCATGAGCAATATGCATTATTTATTGGAGAAGGACAAGATAAACGCATCAATTTGTCATTCGACAAGAAACGTGTATTTAATTATTACAATGAAATCACCTATAAAATAAAAGATTCATTTAAGATTTATGAGGACAGTCCCAAATGGGTAGATTTTAGAGAGTTGTCCGACGAATACATGCGCACATCTTTTAAAAGAGCATCCAAATTCTATTCATCAAATGGTAAATATATATTGGACATCGCTTCAGGGCCAATAGGCTTAACTGAGTATATGACCCTATGTGATGGCTATGATTATAGAATATGTGTTGATATATCGATTAATGCTTTAATCCAAGCAAAGCTTAACATTGAAAAAGCCGGTAAAAAGGGAATATTTATCTGTGGAGATATTACAAATATTCCAATCCAGAATGATTCTGTGGATACAGTGCTTTGCCAACATACGCTTTATCATGTACCCAAAAACGACCAGCAAAGAGCTGTAGAGGAAATGTATAGAGTTGCAAAAGTTAATTCCAAAGTAGTCATTGTATACAGTTGGTTCTACCACAGCTGGTTTATGAACCTGACGTTAAATTTTGTTCAGGCATATCGGGTTCTAAGACATCTTGCTGGCAAGGCTTATGTGAGATTATTCCCATCAAAGCCCAGGTTGTATTTTTATCCCCATAGCCCCAAGTGGTTTAAGAAGTCATTTGATTTCAGCAAAGATATTGAGTTCTATTGCTGGAGAAGTACAAACAAGTATTTTATGAACTTATATGTGCATAAATGGCTTTTCGGCAAACAGGTATTGGATAAGCTGGTTAAGATTGAGGACAGATATAGTAACTTCATGAGCACCTTTGGAGAGTATTCTGCAATAGTAATAACTAAGAAAAAATAACAAATCAAATTTCGACCGGAGGGAGAAATCTTATGAACCTATTAATGAGATCCCATGCTTCGCTGCGGGATGACAGGCTCTGCCTATTGTCTTTTGAGAGAGAGTAAGAATGGCGGACACAGCCCGCCATTCTTACTCTCTCTCTTCTCTGGCCCTTCATAGATTGTCATTCCGCAGCGAAGCAAGGAATCTGTTTGTAATTTAGCTAAGGGGTATGTTTGGAGACGCGCCGGGATGCGCGGATTATTGTTTCAAAATCATCAAGTCCAAATTTTATCCGTTGCTATTACAGGTGCGCTAGCACCGACATTATGGTAGAAAAGAAGCCCGTTCCAACTGTGTTAGGCGCGGAGCGCCGACATTAAAAGACAGTAAAAATGGTACCTATTAATGAGATCCCTTGCTCCGCTGCGGGATGACGGGCTTAATGCTGTTGTGTTAAGAGTACCTATGGGGCTCCGTCCTCCGTACATTCTCTCTCCCCTGGGCCCTTAAAAGAATGTCAAGACCTGACAGGTAATCAATGCAAATTCGCACAATACCCCGGTAGAGACGCGCATGTCGGCGCGTCTTCACATTTATGCGGATGATGATCGTAGAGACGCGCATGTCGGCGCGTCTTAAATAATATTCTCCTGGGGACACTGCGATATGTGTGTTATCGAGAATAGAGGATGTTTCCAAAACCATATTTCAATGGTGTTAAATGCATAGCGCCGACATTAAAAATGGTTACCGCCTCATCCTAAACAATATTACCATGGAGACACGCCGACATGCGTGTCTCTACAACATGCTACAGCGGTATATTATGAGACACGCCGTTATGCGTGTCTCTACAACATACGCCAGGGGAATGTTAGGAGACGCGCATAACGGCCGACATGCATGTCTCAGTTTTTTGGGGTCTTTAACAAAAATGGGAATGCTATGTTGCAGGGAATTGCCTGGT
>JBEPXC010000351.1:0-3597 GCA_041642035.1 Sphingobacteriia bacterium | reverse complement strand
CCATCAGATGCGATGCATTGTAAACGGTGGCTTCGTCAAGAAGAATCAGGTTTTGATCCACATTGCCTCCGCGTACAAACAGGCCGGTAGAACCTTCGCCTCCCGAACTGACTCCCGGCAGCAACATTAGTGATTTCATCACATCTACCTCGCCCATAAAAGCGGGGAGAGACTTTACGGTTTCCATGCTTAGGTTGTTGGTGCTCATCTGAACCTGGGTAACATTTTGATCAGGCTTTTCTCCGGTAACCACAATTTCGCCCAGCTGGTGGAATGCGTTTTCGAGTTCTATGTTGACCACCATACTTTGGGTGAGATCAATTTCTACAATCTGCGTTTGGTATCCCACGAAGGAATACCGCATGGTATATTTTCCTGCCGGAAGATTAATGCTGTAAAATCCATACACATTGGTAATGGCACCTGTGCCTGATTCCTGCACATAAACAGTTGCTCCTATAAGGTCTTCTCCTGTTGAAGCATCTCTCATATGACCCTTTACCACCGTGTTGATTTCGTCGGTGGCGAATGCACTGCCAAAGCCTGCCAAAAGAATAAAGATTGTGCTGATAATTGTTTTCATTGTTAATTGTTGCTTTTATTTATGTCGTATTATTTACTTCCTATCGGGCATGAGTGTTTAGTACATGTATAATCTCTTTCGCCCCAATCTGTTATCTTATTCTAAAATGTATCTGAAACAAAGGAGCAACAATAGTTATTGGCAAACCGCGGGCCTAGCAAGGCTATCGCATGCCTGGTGCATTTGTACCGGTAAAAATAAATTTGAGCTCCCTGATTGGGGTGGAGGGTTTACTATCTTAATCCAATCAAATAATCGATTATTGCTATGCCTTTATATATTAAAATCATTTTACATTCACACCGGTTGTTTTTGGGAATAACTGCTATCCAATGCTGTGCCATATTTTATATCAATCTGTTTTACTGGACTTTATAAATATTACTCTCGATCATTCCGCACTACAACAGTCATAAAACGTACGTAAACCAACAATTATGTCCGTTAGTGAACAAGAATAGAAAACATTTTTAAAAGAAATAATTTAAAAGCTTAATTTTAGGCGTTATACGTAGAAAGGAGTGGTTTTTTTTTTATAATTTCGCAACCTTAATGCAAGATCAGGAGTATAAGAATTATAAATATAAAACGCTTTTCTTATGAAGCTAAACGTAGGATTTATCAAATCGGTGCTGAATGTGTATGATGAAATGTCGGATAATGGCATCTCAATAGTATATCTGGGAGAATTCCATCATCAGATCACCAAGATGTTTACCTCTATGGCAGAGGAAGATATGGATCGAAAAGACGAGCAAAAGTCCATCATTCGCAAGGTTTATTCCGTAATGGTAGAAACCCTGCAGAATATGGCCAAGCATTCGGATGAGATTACCGACAAGTATAATATTGGCAAAGGCTTGTTTATGATAGGTAAAAAGGATGAAAGTTATTACATCATCACCTCCAATAAGGTGACCCATGATAAAAAGATGGATCTTGAAAAAGCCATTAAGCAAGTCAATGGTGCTTCAAAAGAAGAGCTCAAGGAAATGTACCGCAAGCAGATTACGGAAGGAACGATTTCAGCAAAAGGGGGTGCAGGTTTGGGTTTGATAGAGATAGCCAGGAAAACGCGCAACAAGCTAATTTATCAATTTCTTCCTTTTGATGACAACACCTATTTCTTTCTACTTAAAGTAGAAATTAATGCCAAGAAGATTAACGAACAGATGTAAGTCGGTGCCAGAGGCATCTTATTTTGTTTTTAATCTTTCATTTTCTATCTTTATGCCCAAAGCCATTTAGGTATTGGGCATGTCGGTTGAACTATTAAAAACACCCATAGAATTTCTTAAAGGAGTAGGTCCTCAAAGAGCAGAATTGCTGAAGAAAGAACTTCAGATATTTTGTTTTGAAGACCTGCTTTATTTTTTTCCCTTCCGCTATATTGACAAGAGCCGGTTTTACAAGATCAGAGAGATCACCGAAGAAATGCCCTACGTGCAGATTCGCGGAACCATCAGCAACGTGCAGTTGTTTGGTCAAAAGCGCACCTCCAGAATGACGGCTCTGCTAACCGACGATCAGGGGAGCAAACTGGAGCTGATCTGGTTTAATGGATTCAGGTTTTTGAAAGACCTCTTTGTTGGCGGGCAGGAGTATATCGTATTTGGAAAACCCACCCGCTTTGGGAGCAAATTTAATATTGCCCATCCTGAAATAGAAGCGGTGAGTGCGGCTGCCATAACCCAACAATCGGCCATGCACCCGGTATATTCTTCGGGCGAAAAGCTGAAATCAAGAGGGCTGGACAGTAAGGGCATCAGCCGACTGCTTTCAACTCTAATCCCCCTGGTGAAAGATTACATCAATGAAACCCTGCCCGAGTCCTTGCGTGAAGAGTTAAAGCTACCCTCGATACGACAATCGCTGGTTAATGTGCATTTTCCGGAAAACAACCAACTCCTGGCCCGATCGGTTGCCCGACTTAAATTCGACGAATTATTCTATATTCAGCTGGGCCTGCTGAGGTTGAAATATGTGCGTACCGCTCAATCCAGGGGGCAGATCTTTAAGGTGGTGGGGCAATATTTTAATGATTTCTACCGCAACCACCTTACCTTTGAGCTCACCGATGCCCAAAAGAGAGTAATTCGCGAAATCAGAACGGATACTATGAGTGGCAAACAGATGAACAGGCTGTTGCAGGGAGATGTAGGAAGCGGCAAAACTATAGTAGCCTTAATGACTATGCTCATAGCCATCGACAACGGCTTCCAGGCCTGCCTGATGGCTCCCACCGAAGTATTGGCCAACCAGCATTATGAATCACTTAGTGTCCTTTTAGAGGGTCTTGGCCTGCAAATAAGCCTGCTCACGGGCTCTACTCGCAAACCGGTCAGAAGAATTATCAACCAGGGACTGACTGATGGAAGCCTGCATATTCTCATAGGAACGCATGCCCTTATTGAAGACAAGGTTGTATTTAACAATCTGGGCATGGTGGTGATAGATGAGCAGCACCGTTTTGGGGTGGCACAACGGGCCAAATTATGGAAGAAGAACATCATTTCACCGCATGTTCTGGTTATGACCGCCACCCCAATACCCCGTACCCTTGCCATGACTTTATACGGAGATTTAGATATTTCGGTCATCGACGAATTGCCTCCCGGACGTAAACCCATAAAGACTATTCACCAGTTCGACAGCAACCGTTTGAAGGTTTTCGGTTTTATGCGCGAACAGATCAAGCTGGGTCGTCAGATTTATGTGGTATACCCCCTGATCAATGAATCGGAAACCCTTGATTTGAAAGATTTGCAGGATGGATACGAAAGTATTGTAAGAGATTTTCCTCTGCCTGAATATGCAGTAAGCATCGTACATGGCAAGATGAAGCCGGCGGATAAGGATTATGAGATGCAGCGCTTTGTAAGAGGAGAAACACAAATCATGGTCGCCACAACTGTTATTGAGGTAGGCATCAATGTGCCCAATGCCAGTGTGATGGTCATCGAGAGTGCCCAACGCTTTGGGCTCTCCCAGTTGCATCAGCTTCGTGGCAGAGT
>JBEPXC010000350.1:0-3616 GCA_041642035.1 Sphingobacteriia bacterium | reverse complement strand
ATTTCATTGATAAACATCATGTCTATAAATGATTCCACTTCCATATGTGCCTTGTAACCGTTTACCGGATCTTTAAAATTATTTCCCGACATCATTTTTTCAAATTTCTTCATCCAGTCTCTGATGTATGAAACCTGTTCCTGTGTTAAATCTTTATACTTAGGATGATGATGTTCATACCACATTCGTTTATTATAAGGCTGATTAACCGTCGATTCCCACCATTCTTCGGGTTCGGAAAACTCTGTTTTGTCCCTTTTTAGAATATAACCACCTGATATTTCCGGCCATATGCTGTCTTCATTGTTTAGGTTTTGGATGTTCACACGGTACCTGTCGCGTTTGAGTCGTTCGGTCAACAGGTAAATACCTCTGTAATCATTGTCTACAATTACTTCGATAAAACGGGTTCGGGGTGCCCAGCGTCCTGTTTTTCGGAATAGCTCATAGGTTAATACATTTTTCATCATAGTCTTATCGCTATGAGGTCCATATAAGATAAAGTCGTTCTCTCGGGGCAATCCTAAAATTGAAACATCGATGCTTGAGCTATCTTCTCTCTGCAACTCTATGCGATACTGATTTTTAGGGAATCCATAGGAAGACTGACCGCGACGGTTAATGCCTATTTTCCCGGAATATGCATTCATCTCATCATCTACATGATTAAGCTGGCCTTCACCATTATCGACCAGCCCCATATCAACCATAACACGGGGCGTTCTTTCTACCGTTTGCCCGTGGGTATTTATAATCATTAAGGGAAGATTATACCCGGTAAATTCGGCCGAAGGTTTAATGCCTCCAGGAGCATCCCTGTCATTTATAAGCATGCTCAAGTCAATAATACTCTCTGAGTTTAGGGTGCTATACTCAATATTTCTTTGGGATTCAACAATACAGTTCTCATAATCTTTATCATAGACTTCTTTTTCATTATCAGGTATTTCTGCTGAAAAAGAAATACCCAAATGAAACATGCTAATCACGAGAACTGTGTATTGAATATAGCCTTTCATTGGTAATGCCTGTTTCATTATTTTCTCTCTGGTATATCCTCAGGAACCGTAGTGTTGTTTTTCAGCATTTGGCCTGCTAATCCTGTCAGCCACAGATAATGATCGTTAGGCATACCCTCATAATCGGTAAAGGTGGCATTAACCGGAGGGTTATTGGTACATTTAAAAATAGCTGTTGCTTCATCAATTTCATCAAACATAGCCACATACAGCATCGATGCACCCCCATTAAGTGCTTCTCTGATTAGGCCCCAAAAGAAATTTCCCTTATGCCGGGGTATCTGATTGAGTTGATTTTTGCCTTCGAATTCTATTTTACTCAGGTTATACCAGCTAAAGCCAGGATAAACCAATGGGACATAATCCACATTGTTTTCCTTACACCAGGCAATGTCATTTTTAACCCGGTCGGCATAGCGATTCATGTCTCCATAGAGATTGAGAGTAAAGCGTCCCACCATCCAGGGCATTACAATATCAGCCATGCGAATAATGTCATGCAAATACGGATCATTGATGCAATCTGAGTCAAGTTCCCTGAAGTAGGTTGGAACGCCCAACATTACTGAACATCCTCCATATTCCGGGTCGTTTTTCAGGAAATCAATCAGTTTTTCGAGTTCGATATTGCGAATGTTGTATGGTCGGTCTGGAAATCCAATACCCCAAATGGCCACAAGGGGCTTGTTGTTATGATGCAGATACGTTTGTTTTTGGCCATAGCGGGTCACTTTCATGTTGTCAACCAAATGCTTCCAGTCTTCGATAATGGTATTGCAATCATCTCTGCCTGGTTGAAGTCCGCTTAGGTCATACATTACTGCAATGGCCCGACTATGCTCCTGTGATGCATCAAGGGCATTTCTTAGCACCATATCGGGTACCCGTCTTGAGTTTTGGTTTCGTGCTGCTCCAAAAAATCGCTGCATGAAAACACCATCAATTCCGTATTCCTTCATCCATCTAAAATGCACATCAACGGTGCTTTTATCAACAGAACTGAACACTCTGGCCACTGAGCCATCCTCATGAATAAATGCAGTGGGATAAGTTACTTCATATTCACTAACATCAGGCCACAGGTCTATCGTAAGGTTCTCCGGATCAAATGCGCCTCTATAGCCATAATGACCCCAACCCTGATTGGACGGGTCTCCTTCAGCTCTAAACCATCCCTGATACCCCGACATCACAAGGCCATTGTAGGAGGGAAACAGGATGTTATCGCTGTTATGCTTTTGAGCATGCAGCAGCGTTGCTATAAGGACCAAGGGTATTATAATAAATATATGTCGCTTCATAAGAGAATTATTTGTATGTTTATTTTTTGCGTTAAAACAGCTATTTCCAGGACCCATTTCGAAAGTCAATGTTTTCCGGAGGTGATGTCGCTGTGCAATATGGCAGGTTCTGTAAGTTCTTTATCATCGGGGGACTCTGCCTTTACCTTAGGTATTTTTTTAGAACGATTTTTAGCGATAACGATAAATGTTTTTATTAATTAATATTTTACCTGAAACTCTGCAAATAAACTATCTGATGATTAATTAAGAATTAATAATGGATTAATAACCCTTCCCTGGAAGATTAATTTTAAAAAAAAAGGTTTTATTATTTCAATAAAAGCTAAGCCTATGGCAGCTGGCATGAGATGAGCCTTAAGTCACGAAAAATGAAAATTAATTATTTAAAAATTCAACAATCCATAAGCAATTAGCATTTTATTAATATTTTTTTAATGTTTAGAATATATGTTTGCATTTTCAACAAGGTTTAGCCGTATCAAAGGAGCGAATCATATTTTTGGGGGAGGTTATGTTTAAAGAGGTCAGGAGATGCACCCCAAAAACAGTTAAAATGCATGTAAATGAGAAAAAGTTTTTTAGCAGTAAATATTAATTCTATACAAAAACCATTAAAATTTAATTTTTAAACCCAATAATTATGTCAAAAAACAAGACTTTTCCGATTTTTCTGGCTTTTCTGGCCATGGGATTTGGTGATGCCGTAGGACCTTTCGTTGGCCTGGCCAAGCAACAGTTCGATCTATCAAATTTCGAAGCGCAAATTATCGCCTTTATGGGGTTTATTATGTTTGGGGTGCTCTCCGTTCCTGTAGGATTATTTCAGGATAGAAAAGGCAAAAAGATTGTCCTTATGATGGGACTTGGTTTAGCTCTTGTCGGGCTGGTGATTCCTTTGTTTGGTTTGTCCAACTATGCCTTGTTTTTGTTAACCATCTTGTTGCTGGGTGCAGGTGCAAGTATTCTGCAGGTGGCAGGTAACCCCATCATGCGCGACGTATCTCCTCCCGGAAAATATGCACGCAACCTGACCATCGGACAGTTCATCAAAGCCATTGGCTCTATATCCGGTTCGCTAATCCCTTTTGCTGCCGCAAAATGGTTTGGGCTGGATTGGATAATCCTCTTTCCGATTTATTCCGCATTTCTTGTTATTACCTTGGTGGTTATCGGATTCACCCGCATTGAAGAGCGGGATTTGGAACATACCAGTACGGCAAACCTGAAATCCTGCTTTTCTTTGTTGAAACACCCTTTCATCGCCATGATGGTGCTGGGAATATTCCTTTATGT
>JBEPXC010000349.1:0-3639 GCA_041642035.1 Sphingobacteriia bacterium | reverse complement strand
CTTAGGTAGGGTTTTGTTCATAATACTTTTATCAACAAACAACACTGTTTATTGTTGTTAAAGTTGATAGTAAACAAAACCGACACTTCTTAAAGAAATGCCGGTTTAAACAAAAACATGAAGAGAGGAATCAAGTCAGTGTGTTTTATTAGAGGTTAAATCCTTCACCCCTATAAAACTGCATTATTTTGGTTTTGAAAATAAAATCATATTTGGCCTGTAGTGCTTCTCTTTCGGCTGTGGCCAGACGTGTTTGAGATTCATTAAATTCTACCGAACTTACCATTCCCAGATCGAATCGTTGTTTGGTATAATTGAACGATTCATTAAAAGCGTCCAGAGATTTAACTGTTGCCTGATATTTTTGCCAGGCTGCCAATGCATCTGCGTGAGCCTGGCGAATGGCTTTATTGAGGTTGTTGCGAGTGAGTTCATATTGGTTTTGCGCCCTGTCAAGATCTACCTTTGCCTGGCTGATACGCGTGCGAACCTCCAGGCGGTTGAAAATCGGAATCCTTAAGCTTAGTCCCAGATATTGACTGAAGTTATTTCTTATCTGCTCGTCATAAGGTATACGGATATAGTTTTCAGTAACCGGATCGAATTGCATGGATGCCTCCGAATACCCTGTGCCCAGATTAGCTACCATAGAAAGACTTGGACTCAGACGGCCTCTATCGAGAGAGATTTGTTTCTCCGACATAAATATTTTTGCTTCAGCTGATTTGATGGAAGGTTGGACCTGAAGAGCCTTTTGAAATATATCATCAGGATCTAAAGCCACCAATTGATCGTTCATTTGAGTCTCTGGTCTCTCTACTTCAAAGGGTTCATCGGGGTCAAGATCCAGCAGTTGTACCAACTCCAGATAAGCCATACGAAGATTGTTTTCTGCCGTAATAAGGTTGAGTTCTTCCTCGGCAAGCCTGGCTTCTATTTCAAGCACACTCCCGCGAGGAAGTGTGCCTCCTTGGTATAGAGCCCGGGTTTGCTCAAGTTGTTGTTGTATAATCTCTTTTTGCTGGTTGGCTGTCTTGAGAAAATCTTCACTGTAAAGAATCTGCATGTAGGCAGCAGCAATGGTGAGAATAATATCATTCTTTAGTTTCTCTGTATCATAGCGAAGAGCAGTGTTGCGAAGCACATTATAGCGAAGGTAATTTACATTTTGAAATCCGGCGAACAAAACAACAGATGATGATGCCCCTGCATTCTGTCGTAGGATTTGCTCGGTAGAAAATTCATTGGTGAAGGGGTCTACAGAACGCCCGAAACTATAACCGTGTTGGGCATCAGCATTTAGTGTGGGCAAGAAATTGCCGTAACTCTGCTGTAGTGAATACCCGGCGTCTTTTTCATCAAGAATCTGAAGGCGTATGTCGATATTATGTTGCATGGCATGATCAATGCAATCTTGCAAACTCCAGATTTTATTGGAAAATACCGGATGGGTAAGGAAGCCGGCAAAGATGAACACAAGAAGGAGACGGAAATTTGTACGCATTGTGAAATTATTTTTCAAAGATGTATTGAGGAATCAGATTGTTGAATGTAAGCTTTTTAAGATAAAGGTAAGGGCTTTCACCCCTACCTTCGCACTTAACCAATTAACCAATAAACTTACGGCTTAGCGATAACTAATAGCATGCCATAATTTATTAACGGTAGGTAATCAAAGCTTTACATAAATACGGTTGCCGTATTATCAATAGGGATGTACGATAATAATACATAAAACGTCCGTTTCTGAACAAAACTAATTTCTTTGCTTTTATAGTCAAAAGGGAGTCAGCAATGCAAGGAAAACAAGACATTAAAAATAGAGGGTAAATGTGGTTTCTTCACTTGGAACCGATTGAACGGAAATACTTCCTTTGTGGAGCCGCATGATTTCTCGTGAAAGACTTAGCCCAATACCAGAGCCCTCCTTTTTGGATGTAAAGAAAGGAACAAAAATCTTCTCCATGGTATCTGGTTTTATTCCTGATCCATTATCGGATACCGAAATGGTCACACGATTGTTGGGAGCCGTAGTAGCTACAATTTTAATCAGTGGATTCTCTGTTTCTTTCAGCGCATGGATGGAGTTAATAACAAGGTTGATAATGACTTGTTCAAGTAAATCAGGGTCTACCGTAAATTTAAGATCCTTGGGAAGGATATGTATGCGGCAGACAATTTTCTGTTCCTTTATTTTTGGTTCCAGCAGCGCATGCACAGAATCGATTACTTCCTTTACTTCCACATACCTGAAGTTCGGTTTGGGTATTCTGGTTAGATTTCGATAAATCTGTACAAAGTTGAGCAAGCCCTGGCTTCTTTTCTCAATGGTATTTAAAGCACTCAATACACCTTCTACATCGTCCTGTTCAACATCCTCTCTCAATTCCAGGGTTTCTTCATCAATAAGAATATCTTTTACGGTTGCTGATAAAGATACTATGGGAGTAATGGAATTCATAATCTCATGGGTAAGTACCCGAATCAGCTTTTGCCATGAATCCATCTCTTTGGCCTCAAGCTCGCTGTGAATATTTTGCAAAGAAACTAACACGAAATCTTCATTTCGCATTCTGAATTCCGTGGCATTTACCGATAACTGCAGCAGCTCATTTTCAATAAAAACCTTTATTAGGTTTTTATCTCCAGCCTTCATCGAGAGGAGTTTGTCCGATAGCTCTTTGTCAATTTTTTCCAGCTCATGGATATAGCGAAGGACTGTAGTTTTAAGAATTCTTTTGGCTGCATTGTTTAAGATATCGACTTTGCCGTTTTTTTGAAAAACTATGATGCCAATGCTTATATGCTGCACCACCGTTTGAAGGTAATTGAAATGTTCTTCTCTTGATGCACGGGTTTTCTTAAATTCATTGATTACTTCATTGAAGGCATTATTTAGTTCATCAAAACTTTTACCCAGGCCCTGATCAGAGAAGGATGAAACAAAATCGCTGTGGCGGATCGATTCCAAAAAGGTGGTAAGCCTTTTGTTGGTTCTCTCCACGTATTTCACCAGCGAGCTTATCTGCAGCATTACTAATGCAGCAAGGATAATACTGCTGATGATAAATTCGGTTTTTTGAACAATAGATATAAAAATAATAGCAGAGGCTACTATCAAAAGGACTCTGACAATGATGTTTAATCTGAAATTTTTAAAGCTCATATTTTTCTATCCTTCTGTATAGTGAGGCTCTTGTGATACCCAATTCTTTAGCTGCTTTGCTGATGTTGCCACCATGTTTGTCGATTACTTTTCTGATGAGCATTTTCTCTGTTGCCTCCAGGTTGGTGTCAGGAGTCTGAAGATTTTCATCCTCGTGTTTCTCCTGGGTCGAAAGGAAGAAGTCATTAGGTTGAAGTACGTTGCTTTCGCTCATAATTACGGCTCTTTCTACCGAGTGTTGAAGTTCACGTATATTCCCAGGCCAATGATGTTTTTCAAGTCGTTTCAGGGTAGATACATGCAAACGTTTTATGGGCATTTTATATTTCTTGCAGTACACATCCAAAAAATGATTGACCAGAAGTGGTATATCCTCAACTCTTTCTCTCAAAGGAGGTAAATGAATCTCTACGGTGTTGATTCGGTACATGAGATCCTGCCTGAATTTTTGTTCATCAACCATTTGGTAAAGA
>JBEPXC010000348.1:0-3652 GCA_041642035.1 Sphingobacteriia bacterium | reverse complement strand
CCGTGCGTCCATCGCACAATTTCTTTCGCCCACCAGTGAGTGAATACTGCTAATCGGAGCACCCATCCGGCCTTGGAGAATTCCCGGTAACAAGTCTTAGTGAAACGGAGCTTTTTGAAAAGTTTGCAGTTCCGCAAGCAGAAAATATTAATCAGGGCAAACAATCTTTATTTGCGGAACATTCAAACTTTTAGCGGAGTGAACTTAGACTTGTCGGGAATTATCCGCAGCCTTGAACTTTTGCTTCTTTTGCTTCAAGGTAAAAGAAGAAGAAAGATATAAATACTTAGAATTGTTTATCTAATCAACAGACGTTTAAATTTCAATAACCACAGATTAAAAAGATTACCACAGATTTTATTTGACTTTGTCGAGCTCCGCTTCGCTCCGGTTTGTGGACCATTCAACTATTTTATTGTCCACAAATTAGCCCAAATTAATACACAAATTTCTCAAATTTTCACATTGAAAAATCAAACTGTATTTGTTATGCATTTCTTTAAAAATCAGGGGTGAGTGAAAATTATTACAGGGACAGGTCAAGCCCTGTCCCTACCGAACATATCTATTTTAGATAATCAGGCCGGTCAAGCCCGGCCAGAACATCCGCGAATTTCAGCATCGGACTGAAGAAAGTAATTTATTGCAGGCGAATATTGAAGACGCGCATATCAGCGCGTCTTTGCCCGCACAGCCATGCGGGCCTACAGGATAGCCATAAAATTACATATAACGCACTCCGTGCGTCCATCGCACCATTTCTTTCTTTCAAATTATTCTTTATTGATCGGAGCACCCACCCGTCCTTGGAGAATTCCCGGTAACAAGTCTTAGTGACACGGAGCTTTTTGAACCGAGCCCCAGGCGAGCTCAAAGTGGCCTATTTAATACAATTATGTCCACTTTAAAAGTTTGCAGTTCCGCAAGCAGAAAATATTAATCAGGGCAAACAATCT
Organism: Sphingobacteriia bacterium; assembly: GCA_041642035.1. Lineage (GTDB taxonomy): Bacteria > Bacteroidota > Bacteroidia > Bacteroidales > UBA7960 > SKVR01. The sequence goes on along the minus strand of JBEPXC010000348.1, from coordinate 2,696 downwards.
TTATTTGCGGAACATTCAAACTTTTAGCGAAGTGAACTTAGACTTGTCGGGAACCGAGCCCGGAGGGCGAGCTCAATGTGGCCTGTTTAATCAAATTATGACCACATTAATTATCCGCAGCCTTGACTTTTTGCTACTTTTTGGTCAAGCAAAAAGCAGAAGAAAGAAATAGATATGTAGAATTCTTAATCCAGCTCAAGAATTACATGGCGTCTAATATGCTGAATAAGTTAGTGGATAATAGACTTTATAGTTTCTCAGCTGTTCCGACTTTTCACTTTTTACTTTTTTCTTCCTTTGAGCTTCCCTCTTTCATCCTCCATACCATCTCCGTATTTAAACCGTATTTAAACCGTATTTTTACGGTTTAAATACGGTTTAAATACGGACTTGCTCAGGCTTTGTTAAGGGACAACAAAAAATAAACAATAAAATGTATACATATAAGCTTTATTTACAAAAGACCAGCTTCGAGCTTCCAATCTTTACAGCTTCCAGCTTCGAGCCTCCATCACCCAGGCCCAAACAGCAAGGATTTGTTAAATGCTTTATTTGCCTGCCAGAACGCAATATTTTCAGTCAGAAGTGGTAAATTATTGTTATTTAAGAAAAAATTCGATTTTGTTTTGTTAATTAGATACCTTTGAGCCCAATGCAATGATCTTAGACCCCTATATAAGAACGCTCCAAAATGATTTAATTAGGTATGGTTAGCAGAGCTGACCTATTAATTATATAAAGTATTGTTGCCCCCGATTCAGCGATACGGCCCATTAAGATATATCCTAAAGTCTTGAAATATTTAACAAGAGTATAAATATTCAATAAAACCATTAGCAGTCTGACATTTGTCAGACTGCACCAAAGCCATTATTAACCCATAAAAGATTTCTTATGAAAAAAATCACTACACTTTTATGCTTATTTTTTTTTAGTACAATCGGTTTCTCTCAAAATTTTGCAGGAGGAGACGGCACTTCGGGCAATCCCTGGCAAATATCTACTGCGGAGCAACTCAATGAAGTTCGGAGCTATCTTGGTGCTATCCATACCGACAAACATTTTATACTGATAAATAATATAGATCTTACAGCATATCTTGCTGAAGGAGGTAATGGATATGCACAGTGGGGTGCTGAAGGCTGGATGCCCATTGGTGAATGGATGTCAACCTTTAGGGGAAATTTTGATGGAAATAATAATTCAATAACCGGTTTGTATATTAATCGGGCTTCAGGAAATCGCATTGGCCTTTTTGGGGTGCTTGATGATGGTGCAATTAAAAATGTTAATCTGATAAATGTTGATATTACCGCTGATGAAAATGTGGGCGGAATTGTTGGATACCTGTTTTGGAATGGGACAACACTGGTTGAGAACTCTTCTGTTTCCGGTAAGATAGCAGGTAGAACTATGATTGGCGGTATAGCTGGATTAAGCAGCGCAAATTCTTGCTTAATAAGTAATTGTCATACCGAAGGTATCGTTACTGCCACCACTTATTACGCCGGGGGAGTGGTTGGAAAGAACATGGGTTTCATTATAGGGTCTTATTCTTCATCTGATATTACTGGCGATAGGTCTGTGGCTGGAATTGCCGGATATAACGAAGGCGGAACGATTCTTTATTCCTATTCAACAGGTACCATATCAGGAAATGGGACCATTGGAGGGATTGCTGGTTACAGTTGGCGTGGACATATCGAATATACTTTCTCATCCGCAAAAATACATTCATTGGGCAACCTTTGCGGAGGCATTTCAGGCGATGCCTATGGTGGATTGATTGCCAACTCCTATGCCCTGGGGAGTGTAACGGCACCAACAAGCTTAAGTGGACAAAGTGTTGGCGGGGTTTTGGGTGCAACCAATGATATAACCACCGTACGCAATTCTTATGCAGTGGGAAATGTAACGGGGTATTACGATAGAGCTGCAGGTATAGCCGGCGTTAACCAACCTACAGCAACAATTGAAGATTCCTATTGGAATATTGAAACTACAACCCAGACAAAGGCAGTAGCATACAATGTTGGCACTGTTTCGAACCTTTATGGTTTAACAACCACCAATATGCAGGGAGTTGATGCTTTAACTCATATGAACGTACTTGATTTTGCTTCCGTTTGGGAAACAGTTGAAGCAACGCATGCTGATGCTACAGGTAACGGTTATCCCATATTACAGGGATTAAACAGGAAAGTTCAGATTCAGCAGCAGGGTCTGTTGGCCGCTTTTACATTAAGTCTAAACGCTTCTTCTGCCTTGGGTGGAAGTCTCCTGGGTGATGGAGTATATGCTCCTGGCGATATCGTAGCTGTTGAAGCTGTCGCTTCAGAGGGATATCAGTTTGTTAACTGGACTGATGCAGGTGGAGTAGAAATCAGTAACCTGGCAGCTTTTGATTATACCATGCCCGCAGCGGATGTTACCCTTACGGCTAATTTTGAAGCCATTGACTATATGCTCACACTGCTTGTTAATCCTGCTGAAGGCGGCAGTGTCGCAGGTGCAGGTGTTTACATTATCGATGATGTGGTAGGTTTATCGACTACTGCCAATACAGGGTATCAATTTGTCAACTGGACCGACGAAGGCGGAACGGAGGTCAGCAACCTGGCCACTTTTGATTATACCATGCCCGCAGCAAATGTTACCCTTACGGCCCACTTTGCACTGATCGATTATACTGTAAT
>JBEPXC010000347.1:0-3652 GCA_041642035.1 Sphingobacteriia bacterium | reverse complement strand
AATTTCACGGCGTTGGAAACCAGGTTGTTTAAAACCTGCAACAGCCGGGATTGGTCCGCTTTGATAAAAGGAGGTATGTTAAAATCAGAATCAATAGCAAAATCAACCCCCTTATGCATACTGTCCTTGTACAAATGCATGGCCGATTCAGGAAGGGTTGTGAATTCAAAAACAACCGGATTGATGATGATTTTGCCTGCTTCCATCTTAGAATAATCAAGCACCTGGTTAATGATGGTCTTCAGGCTTTCACCAGAAGTCTGTATCGTGTTCAGATACTCTAGCTGGTTTCTGTTAAGAATGGTCTGTCCAAGAATGTCGATCATCCCCAGGATTCCTGTAAGTGGAGTACGTATTTCGTGGCTCATCTTGGCCAGGAAATTTTGTTTAAACTGTGTTGTTTTCTGAGCAATTTCAAGCTGTTGCCTGATCTCCTCACTCTGTATACGGGCCGTAATGTCGGCTGAAATGCCTATGGCGCCGGTTATTTTCCCTTTTTCATCCATCAGGGGCCCTATCCAGGATTCAAAATAAACATCCCCTATTTTAAGGGTCATGGCGTATTCCTGGCCTGCCAAAGCTTTTCTAACAAACTCCTTTGCTTCCGGTAAATCTTTATACACCTCAAAGACCGATTGTCCAACCACCTGTCCGGGTTGCAGGCCTATCTTACCCAGCCCCTGCCCTTCTGAAAGCATAAAAACCCCTTCCTTGTCCAAAACAAAAGCAATCCCGGGTTGATTGGCAACAAATTTTTTAAGTTTTGCTTCACTTTCGCTTATTTTGTGCTCTGCATGCTTGCGCCGGGTAATATCCTGATGGGTTCCCCTCATCAGAAGGGGTTTACCCTCTTGTGTCCATGCAAAAACTTTCCCATGATCCAACACCCATACCCAATGGCCGGCTTTATGCTTCATCCGGCTTTCGATGATGTAATACTCCTGCTCGCCGGCAAAATGTTTTTCAAGAAGCTCGCCGCTACGCCGTAAATCTTCAGGGTGGGCAAATTCCCCCCAGGTTTTTACACTAACAGGGGCTAATTCATCCAGCCTATACCCGATGATCTCTGCCCATCGCTCATTGAAAATTACTTCTCCTGTCTGAATATTCCACTCCCAGGTTGCCGCGTTGGTGCCTTGTATGATATGAGCCAGGCGCTCTCTTTCGTTTTTGAGCTCCTCTTCCGACTGTTTAAGGTCAGAAATATCTATTACGATGCCATCCTCCAGTATTTCAGTATCGGAGTGCATACGGGGGGAGGAGGCAATCATGATCCATTTGGTTTCTCCTGATGGTGTAGTGATTCGGATTTCTGCTTTCAAATCCTTCATCTCAGCAAGACTACGGGTTTCCTGTTCAAGAAAAGGCTCAAGGTCTTCTTCGTGAACCTGATTATACAGAACCATCGGATCATTCATGGCATCAACAGCAGTAACACCTTGCAGCATTTCTATTCCTTCACTCAGGTAGGTAAATCTGCGTGAACCCGTTTTAATGTCAAAGACCATCTGGTATACCATACCATTGGGCAGATTGTTACTCAGCAGCCTCATACGTTCTTCGCTGATCCGCAATGCCTCTGCCGAACGCCAGCTATCCGTTATATCCTCTGCTGAACAAACAACATACTCTACCTTTCCATCCGCACCAAGGCGTGGAGTTTTGGTGATCGACAGCAGCCTTGATTCCCCGCATGGATCTGCAGCCCATTCCTGTGAGCAGACCACTTTACCGCTGGAAAATACCTCCTGGTTCGATACTCTGCATATCTCTGCCACCTCACGGGGCATGATGTCAAACATATTTTTATATTCCAGATCGCCGGCCTCTGTGCCCATAAAATCGGCATGGGACTTATTCACGGTTCCGTAAGTATATTCATCAGTCAGATACCATATCTGGGTAGGAATATTGTCAAGAAGTATGCGCCGGGATTCCTGTTCCTTTTCCAGAGCTTGTCTTGCCGCTTCAGACTCCCCTAAGCGCTCTTGCTGAATCTTTCTTTCGTTTTCTCTGAATTCACTAAGATCTGTTTTTACCAGCCCGAGCGATTCAGCCAGATGGCTCAACGGATTGTCTGGGGAAATGTTTATGCTGTAATCAGGTCCATTATCACTCCATAGCAGGGCACCGAAGGCATTGCTGAGCTCCTCCAGGTCAGAGGCCCTGACATGAGCATCCTTAGCCGGAACAATACGTTGTTCGGAAGAGGAATTGTTATTTATTCTATCAAACGCCTGTTCTATCGTATCTACTATAACCAGTTCAGCGTTCACAAAGGGAGCAAATATCCGGATAACCAGTTTATTAAACCGTCCGGGATTTATTAATACCCGAAAAGCATTTCCATTTCCACTCTCAGCAATACCTTTCTTTACTTCCCGTATGAATTGCTGTCGTAGACGCATGGATCTTACATCAGCCAATTCTGAAAAATTTGTCAGGATATAAGGTATGCCACGCAATCCGTTCTCGTCAATAACCTGTCTGGCCACTACAGCGGCATTCTTTATATCATCCAGCTCATTAAGAACACCCTGTATGGAGATGTAGAGAAGACTATGGGGTATACAGCCCACTTTGTAGGCAAAACTACTTTTTGGGCTATGATATTCCCATTCCCTCTTGAATAAAACATCCTGAAACCGCAACAAGTTAACCGTATTTTCAGACAATTCAGGTGTGGTGTGCATAGGGTCAAGAGATTGCTTCGCCACCTCAACTGCCTGAGTGAGACTAGCAGCCGAAACAACCCTAAAGGAAGGATTGAAGAAACGAACCACCTGCGCAACCCATGTTTTTATCCATGTATCTTTACCTATTAAAACCATACTCTCTAATCCCACATCGGGATTTTCCCTATGATATCGAATGAGTTTCCTCACGGCGCAGAAAGGGAAATATCCCGTTGTTTTTGATAGATCTGCGATCACAACATAGGGCCTTTTTATACCCACAGCAGCATGGAAATCATCGCTAATTACTATTTCTTTTTTAAAATTATAATTTTTCAAATTCCCCTTGGGTTGGATTAACACGATAGCGTTGCCGAGTTTTTTCAGAGAGATCGAATAATCCCCTTTGATCTGAATATCGGTAAATTCAGGTAATACAACAACAGGCAAATCATTTATCCTATCTTCCATGTCATCATTCTTTTCGGGTTCTTTTATCATGTCGCCTGTTTCTTCATCAGCCTGGTTATATGCAGCTTGTGTTTCACCAAACCCTTTTAACACATAAGAGATTTAAATTCCACAAATCAACGTAAATAAAACAAAGAATCAAACCGTAATTTTCAGTTTTTAAACAGGTGATTTGTGCAAGGATCTTTACATACTGAACCTTAACCTTTTTTTGACCCATCCCCGGTTTCTTTTTGACCCATCCCCGGCCCTTCCCTACAGGCATGGAAGGGTGACGCCTGTACTGAATTTTATTTTGTACATAAAACAAGTATAAGAAACAAGAAAGAATCTTTACTTTTTTTCCTTTTATGCATTACCTGGGTAGCCCCGGGTGTCATTTACCACCTCCAGCCAATGCTTTAGCCCTGTAAGGGCAGAATATGGGTAGCCCCGGGTGTCATTTACCTCCTCCAGACAATGCTTTAGCCCTGTAAGGGCGGAATATTAATAGCCCCGGGTGTCAA
>JBEPXC010000346.1:0-3654 GCA_041642035.1 Sphingobacteriia bacterium | reverse complement strand
CAGGAAGTGAAACCTATAGAAATTCTACCCACGCCAATGCTATAGACGATGGATGTATTACCTGCCATATGTCAACGCCTTATGGCTATAAGGCTGGTGGTCACCAGATGAATGTTAAGTATGGTGAGGATTCCTACAACCTGTCTGCATGTTCTGATTGTCACTCTGACATGACTTCCACTACGGCTAACTTAACGGATCATCGTACTGAAATTCAAGGGTTACTCGAAGATTTGAAAACCTTAATTGAGGATCAGGGTTTGATGAATCCCAATGGTATGTTTACAACACCTATCACCCTTACTGCCACACAAGCCGGCGCTGTATTAAACTACAAGCTTGTTTATTACGACAGAAGTTATGGTGCACACAACTATCCATATACCAAAGCATTGCTTGTAAACAGCATTGAGGCCTTAAATCCAGGGGTTTAATTCTGATTTTTAGTATAATATTTCAGGAGGCTGCTTTTTGATAAAGCAGCCTTCTGTTGTTTTTAGGTGGTGGCATCCTGAAATAGCTTCTTCCTTCCCTCTTGCTAATGAGTAGATCTGTCTTTTCGAGTTTTCACGCCTCTCGCCGGGGCGTAAGATGCGATAATGACAGTGAGTGAGCTGGATAAAGGATTTTACGTATTTATATCTTTCTTCTACTTTTCCCTTGATGGAAAAGTAGCAAAAGATCAAGGCTGCCGATATTTTAATGTGTTCATAATTTGATTAAACAGGCCACATTGAGCTCGCCAGAGGCTCGGTTCCGACAAGTCTGAAGTTCACTCCGCTGGAAGTTTGAATGTCCCGCAAAGAAGGATTTTATCAAGGAATTATGATTACTGCTTGCGGAACTGCAAACTTTTAATGTGGTCATAATTTGATTAAATAAGTCACATTGAGCTCGCCCTCCGGGCTCGGTTCAAAAAGCTCCGTTTAATCTGAAATAATTTGATTAAATCGGCTAGATTGAACTTGCAGGACATCAATTTTATCCTTCCTTGGTATGCAGTGCTCTGCAAGTTTCACTTCGACTTGTTACCGGGAATTCTCCAAGGCCGAAGAGGGTGCCGTGCTGGTTTTATGTTTGGTGTTTTAAAAAACATCTGTACCTGGCTTTTGACCCATCCCCATCCCTTCCCTACAGGCAGGGAAGGGTGACTCCTGTCCTGAAATACCTGCTAAACAGTAAGATTTCTTTTTCACTTCTTTGGTATACAATGCCTGACTCCACGAGCCAGCACTGCTCCCTTCCCTCCCTGCTTGTAGGGAGGGTCCCGAAGGGGGGTGGGTCAAAATATGGCCAGGGAGTGCACCTGACTTCTGAACTGCTGTGCATTTGGGATCTCCGCTGCGCTCCGACTTTTCACTTTTCACTTTTATGATCGAAGGCCGGATGGGTGCTCCGATCAATAGTAAGAATTAGCTTGTAAATGAGCCTAAGTTTTTTCCTGTGATAGCCATTTGGTAACAGCCGGTGGCTGGTATTCATCCATCTTTTGCAGTAAGGCATCAATGTTGGCGTCTGCAAGCAACATTATCCTGTTTTCTTCTTTGAGAAAACCTGTTTCTGTCATTGTATTGGCCAGATGAAGAAGAGGATCATAAAACCCATTGATGTTCAGTAGTGCCATAGGCTTGCGGTGAAGTCCCAGCTGACCCCAGGTAAGCATCTCGAAAAGCTCCTCCATGGTGCCAAACCCTCCGGGTAAGGCTATGACTCCATCTGATAACTCATGCATTTTTGTTTTGCGCTCATGCATGGTGTCAACGAGGATCAGTTGGGTGAGCCCTTCGTGTGCAACTTCTTTGGACTTAAGAAAATGGGGCATAACACCAATCACTTCTCCTTTATTATCCAGGGCTCCATTGGCCACAGCACCCATGAGACCTATTTTGGCACCACCATATACGATGCCTGTGTTTTTTATGGCCAGTGTTTTGCCCAACTTGTAGGCCTGTTGTTCATAGCGTTTATTGTTGCCCGTTGAAGAGCCACAGTATATTGCGATATTATTCATAACTACCAATAATGTATTTGTTAATGCTTTAATAATTAGATGTTTGCAAATTAAGTTCTGATTCCAGCTTTTTTATTGACCCATCCCCAACCCTTCCCTACAGATAGGGAAGGGTGACTCCTGTCCTGAATAACTGCTAAACAATTGTTACATTTCTCTTTCTTTCTTTTGTTAAACATTGCCTATCCCTATAAATTAACCCATCGCCGGCACTTTTCCCTACAGATTTTCTTTCTGGAATGAAGGACTTCCTTTCACCTTTCACCTGTTCTTGCTTTTTTCTTTCACCTCTCACCACCTCTTCCTTACAGCTTCCAGCTTTAAGAAAGGGGCATTTTCGCTGCAATCATTTCTGAAACATACTCGTGCAGGGAAAATATTTCAGTGCCTTTTCTAAGGGGGATCAAAGCCGCTCTATCTGTTTCTGCAGCAAATTCCAGGGTGGTTTCCTTTACCTTTTCCAGGAAACGCTGCTGCCGTTGTATTGCGGAACGGCCATCCTTGGCAGCCATATGTTCAAGGTCGTAGAGATTGGCAATGCCATCGGCGCATTTTATCACCTTTGGGTAGAGGTTGCCAACAGAATGCGAGCTGATGCGTGAATATAATACCTTATCCTTTTCTACAGCGTCTTTGATATCGGGACCCGATACACTGTATACATAATATGCAATGGCAGGCAGCATGGCATGCAGCTCATTGAGTATTTTGTTTTTATCGCCCAGGTCTTCTATTGCATCGTGCAAAATGCCTGCCAGTACAACCTCTTTGGGCAAGCCCAGTCGCGCCAGTATGAACCCTGTGCTGAGCACATGCGCCAGGTAAGGGGCGCCCGAATCACGATATTCCCCCTCATGCCTGTTTGCGGCCATTTGGATGGCTTGCTCAAGCAGGGTAGGATTGGAGCGCAGGAAATATTCAGGGGGCAGCTTAGACCTGAAATAGGATTTTTTATTGGCCTTGAGCATCCAATTCTTTATCTCGCGCATAAATTTTTCGGTATTCAGGCGATCTTCATTGTTTTTTACGGTATCGAACAGATATTCCACGCCCTGATCCAGTGCAACGTTGGTGGAGAGTTGCAGCGAAAGATTATGAGAAAGAGAGTTGGACAACTTCATCATAGAGCAATAATACAAAAAAAAAGTGAAAATGGAAGTGCTTATTTGTATTCGGTTTAAGATTATATCCTTTTTTCAGGCGCAGTTTCCGATTGGTTCTTAAATACCAGGTTCACATTCGTGGCTATTAATAATTAGCCCCTTAAGCCCGGCCATTACATCCTTGAGATCCAGCATGAGTCAGGGGTTGTGAAAATGTTGCGATGCCCGCACCACCGTGCGGGCCTACCATTTCTATGCATATCGTGCAAGGGTGCACACCGTGCACCCGATGAGGGTTATGCTTTATCCCAGAGCCAACACCCCCTACGCGGGCGTGAAATGTGATTATGACAATGAATGAGCTGGATTAAAGATTTTACGTATTTATATCTTACTTCTACTTTTCCCTTAAGGGAAAAGTAGCAAAAGATCAAGGCTGCCGATATTTTAATGTGTTCATAATTTGATTAAACAGGCCACATTGAGCTCGCCAGAGGCTCGGTTCCGACAAGTCTGAAGTTCACTCCGCTGGAAGTTTGA
>JBEPXC010000345.1:0-3655 GCA_041642035.1 Sphingobacteriia bacterium | reverse complement strand
TGCTGCCGGCAATGGTAAGATTTCCTTCGGCTACTATCGTATTGGCACTAATGCTGCTCACCTTGGTTAATACAAATCGAACCTGCTTATGTTTATCAGCCTCTATAGCACTATAGGCTGTACGATCCATTCTGTTGCTACCACTTTTAAGCGATTCAACGGGAAAATTAACACTTAGCTTTTCTATCTGCGTAATCAGGCCATCGGCAGTGGTAATTTTTGCCTCTCCACGGGCATCTTCAGTGATCATCTCCCAGTCGTGCAAGGTGGAGGTGCCGCTCACTTTTAGCTCCTGTGTAGACGAAAGGTTGTATTGACTCTGGCCCATTAACTGACCAAAACTTACCTGTACTAATACAATAAGGATTAAGGAATAAAAGGCTTTATTGAATTTCATAGAATTTAGAATTTTAATTTTCGTAATAATGATTTAAAAAGAAAATATTTGTTGCAATATTGACCATGCCTAAAGCAAACGACAGACCAGAAAAAGCACAAAAAACCACTCATAGCTGTAACTTACTGATTTGATTGACAGTAAAAAAATGATATTTCCGCAAATCAATACTTATTTGCTTTATCATACCAGAAAACCTGCGGAAATACACCAATGAGTGTGTAAATCCGCAGGTATTTAGCCTCTCATTATGGGGAAGTTTAGCCAGGCTTCCAGCTTCCAGCTTCCAGCATTCGTTATATTAAAGTATGATTATTCCCATCATGAGACCCCAGAGCTTAACACAGCCAGGCCATGCTACTCAGGAATCTCCTCCCAGGCCATATTTTTCAGCCTTGGTACGAAAAGTTGACAGGGGAATGTTGAGCAACCTGGAAGCTTTGGTTTTATTGCCCCCACTGCGTGCCAGAGCGGCTTTGATAAGCTTCACCTCGGTATCGGCCATCACTTGCTCCAAATCCCAGCTGTCGGTCATAAGGTTAATTTCCTTATCCAGATCTGGTTTGAGAAACTCTGAGGGGATATCCGCCAGGGTAATGGCAGGGCCAGGCGAAGTAAGCACGAGCCGCTCTATAAGGTTTCTGAGCTCCCTGACATTGCCGGGCCATGCATAACCCATTAAAATTTCCATGGCGCCTGGATCAACCTTCAGATGTCTGCCATCCTCGAAGTCGTCGAGAAAGCGGTTTACCAGCACAGGAATATCATCTTTACGCTCACGAAGCGGTGGAATATGCATAGGGATAACATTGAGCCGGTAATACAAGTCGTCTCTGAATTTGCCTTCGGCAATCAATTTCTTTAAATCATACTTGGTAGATGCTACCACCCGTACATCAACTTTGATGGCATGGGTAGCTCCTACAGGCTCTACTTCCTGCTCCTGCAATACACGCAGGAGCTTAACCTGCAGCTCCAGGGGAACATCATCAATATCATCCAGGTAAATGGTGCCTTTATCGGCCATTTCAAATCGTCCCTTGCGGGCTTTGTCGGCCCCGGTAAAAGACCCCTTCTCATGGCCAAACAACTCACTCTCGAATACCTCTCGCGCCAGTATGGCACAGCTTACCTTAACAAAGGGTCTGTTACTTCGCTTGCTGTTGTAATGAATAATATTGGCCAGCATTTCCTTACCGGTACCCGTTTCGCCTGTAATGAGCACTGAAGCATTGGAATGGGCAACCGATCTGACCAGTTCGAAAATCTCAAGCACAGAGGGGCTCTCGCCGGCAAAACTCGAAAAATCAAAATTCTGACTAATCTGATGTTGTAAACGTTGGTTTTCATTCTTCACCTCGCGCAGCTCGGCCACCCGTTGGGTTAGGTGGATAATCTCTTCGTTGCGAAAGGGCTTCGACAAATAATCGTATGCGCCCAGCTGCAGGGCCTTGATGGCCGTATCTACTGAAGCATAGGCAGTCATAACCACTACAACGGTATCGGGAGAAAGTTGCTTAACCTTCTCTGTGAGCTCCAGGCCGTCAATACCGGGCATACGTATATCAGTAATGAGCAGATCGGGTTTATCCTCCCTCAACCTGAGCAAAACGCTCTCGGCCTGCGAAAACTCATACACTTCATGTCCGGCTTCGCGCAACTCATCGGCCAGGCTCACCCGCAATATACGCTCATCATCAGTCAGGAATATTTTCATAGGGTTGGATTAAAAGTCAAATTTACAGGAATAGCGTTTTTTAAGTCAATACCGGCAATACAATTCTTACGGTGGTTCCAATACCGGGCTGGCTGAGGATTTCCATCTCACCGCCATGCTCCTGTATTATATTCAGGCTCACCGACAGCCCAAGGCCTGTTCCCTTGCCCACTGGCTTGGTGGTAAAAAAAGGATCAAATACCTTATTCATGATGTCGTCGGGTATACCTTTTCCGTTATCTGTTATTTCAACCAACAGGCGCTTACCCTCACCCAGGGGGCGGGCACATACCACGATGCGTCCCGGATAATCAGGATTGGTTTCCCTCATTTCTTCTATGGAGTCGGCACTGTTGATAAGCAGGTTGAGAAACACCTGCTCGAGTTGATTCTTATTGGCAGAGAAAAAGATTAACTCCGCATGATTATCGAAAGTAACTTGTGTCTGGTTCCTTTTTAAACGGTGAGAAGCCAGCGCGAGGGCATTCTCAACTATGGGCTCTATCCCGGTTGCCGTTCGTGTGGCATCAGGGGAGCGGGCAAAATTGAGCAGATTTTTTATCACCCCTTCTACCTTTTGGGTAGCCTCCTCCATAAGAACAAGATACTTCTCCGACTCCTCCCGGTTTTCAGGATTTTTCTTCATCCTGGCAATGCAGTTCATTATACCTGCCAGGGGGTTATTTACCTCATGGGCTACTCCGGCTGCCAGGGTTCCGATAGAAGCCAGTTTCTCAGACTGAACAAGCTTCTTCTGTGCCACCTCCAGCTCCTCATAGGCTTGCTGAAGCCTGCTCACCATCTCGTTAAACTTCGACACCAGGATGTCTATTTCGTCACCGGGCAATGAATTCATCAGCTTTCCCGCTTTGGTAGGATAGCGTGAGGCAAAACGTACATTCTTCTCGCGTAGCGACTGTAGATCCAGGTTGTGGGCTATATTGCTGATGCCTTTTACCGGGCTGGTTACCAGGTAGGAAAATATAAAGGTACCAATCAGGCTGATGCCAATCAAAAAAACAATCATCGCCAGCAGCGTTTCTGTAGCCTTGTTGAGGGTAGTGGCAATATTCTCTTCCGTTATTCCCAGTCGCAGAAAACCAATGCTGCCCTCAAACAGGGGTATCGAGATATCACGTATAATCTGCTCCTGCCCCTTGAACCGAACATATTCGGTAAGGATGTCATTTGGATCGGTACGTTTGTGCAAATCAACCAGCTGCACTGGCACCAGCTGATCAAAGGTATGGGCCAGTATATTACAGTCTTTATCGCATATCAGGATGTACTCAATGGCTTCATCGGCCAGCTTCACCTCGTCAATCAAAACATTCAGCGAAACCATATCATCATACAAAATATGGTTAATGGCTTGCTGCGAAATGATTTTCGACATAAACACGCCCCGGTGCTCCAATTCATCCTCCAAGGAAGAAAAGATAATGCGGTGAACCAATATTACATTGATGCTGCCAAAAAGAACCACAACCAAAATCATCCCTACGGTAAACTTCCAAAACAGGGGTACCTTCAATTTGTCT
>JBEPXC010000344.1:0-3634 GCA_041642035.1 Sphingobacteriia bacterium | reverse complement strand
AAGCGTTCCATCCAACACGGCTTCGGTTTCTCCATCTGCCAGTCCGCTGAGGGTTGCTGTAAACCCGCTGAAGGCTTGCCCGTCATACACCTTGGATTGATCATTGGCGGTAACGGTAAGGTTAGCTTTACTAATGACAAACGTTCCATTCTGATAAATAATGTTGTAATTACTGGAAGTAAGACCTGCAGGAATGATGGTGTAGTTGTTGTTTACATCTGTAGCGGTAATGGCAGTACCACTGAAGGTAAGGGAACCACTAAGGTTGGTTATAGATTCACCGTCAATAAAACCGGTATATTCTGCCGTAAACCCGGTAAAAGGTTCTCCATCATATACTTTAGTCGGGTTTTCAGCAGTAATATACAGATCTTTCTGATTCACCGCCAATTGAACTGACCCATCACCAACAATTTCATAATTACCCGTATCCTCCGGGGTAAAATTCATGGTAAAATTTTGCGTTCCGGCTCCTGGTTTTAATACCGGGGTATCCCAGGTAAAAGTTCCTTCCACGGCTTCACCAAAATTAGCAGCACTACCACCTATTGGGGTGGACATGGATAGCTCTTCACCATAAGTAATAGCAGAAACAGAAGGCCAGGTAACTACGGGTGATGCTTTAGCTACCTCAACATCAACCTGAAAAGTGACGGTTTTATAATCAGGATCGGTAGGTGTAAAGGTAACATCAGTCGGGTAAATACCCACAGCTGAAGGTTTGGCAGTAGGATCATCAATAGCAAAAGTACCCGGCACACTGGCTGAACCACCTGTCAGAACAGAAGCGTCAAGCATCTGATCGAAAACAATTGCTGAAGCATCCGGAAAAGATAGGATGTCCGTTTCATATTGCAATACGGTAACACTTACCTTGGTTGTTATGGTAAGAAACTGCACCTGATCGGCAGGAGTAAAGGTCACATCCACTTCATGGGTACCCACGGCAAGCACATCTGTAGGTGCGTCAAATGCAAATGTTCCGCTAACGGCGGCACCATTAGAGGTGGCTACACTTGCAGTTAAATCAGAGGTAGATAAAGGTTGGCTAGGAAGCACATCTGCAGCAACAAGATTAAGCACCGGAGAAGCTTTTATCCTGATATCATCAATATTCCAGGAAGTGACACAATAGCTATAACCATCATAAACCCATGCCAGGAAAAACTCCTTATTGGCCAGATGACTGAGATCTACTGTAACCATAGCAGGGGCAATATCGCCACCCACCAGCTGACTCCATTCATTTTGCCAGGTGTATCCATCAACAGAAGATTGAAGACGAATATACTGACCATTATCCAGATAGTCTAGTTGATGCCTGAATGACAATTCAATAAGCGCAGAATTATCAGCATTAAACTTTGGACTAAACAGTTTAAATTTGCTTGTAGTCAATGAAGAAGTAGCAAAAGATATTTCCGGGCTACCGCTTGCGGTATTATTAGTATTTCGAACATACCATTGATTATCATTTCTTGACCACCCATCGGGGAGTGTATTCTCAGCAATGCCATTAAAGTTCTCAAACCAGGGAATATTGTTTACTTCAACATTCAGATCTGCGAAACTGGCTTTAACGGTTTTGTTGGCATCCATTAAAGTCGTCGTGTAGGCAGCAGCAGGATCAGCAACATCTCCTTCCCACGATAAAAACGCCCAGCCTAAGGCGGGCTCCGCCTTAAGATCGATGACTCTATTGGCCAAAATGCCATAGGTGCGTGCCTTGGGAGTAACCACCCCATTTCCAACCGGAGATTCAACCACAAGGTCATAATAAGTAGGAGGAGTCATCTGGTAGTGCACCGTTATATTAAATGTCCCACCAACAACATAATTATAAATAGTATTACAGTCAGTTGCAGTAGAAGGCCACATTCTCCCTGCATGTAGTTCAAATGCTATGGCTCCTCCCCCTTCCACATACCGGGCAATATCAAGATTGGTTCTCGAATAAGTATAGGTTCCTGTTGTTCCTCCTGCACCATAAGATAATTCTTCTTCCGCTGTCCCACCAGGGGATACACATCTTAACTGAGAAATCTGATCAGCCATCCATCCCTGATTACGTCCCAGCATTGAATATTCAACATCAACCCCGATAATGTAGGCACCTATGGGTATAGTAACATTTAAAGTCCCTGGACACCTTGAACTCCCATCTAAGGATGTAAAAATTCCATCCGTATTTATGTTATCATTCAAGGTTGCAGTTACAGACTGTCCCATAAGCTGCAGCGACATGATCATTCCCAGTAAAAAGTAAAAACCCTTCATATGATTTGGTTTTATTGAAATAATATTCTTTTTTATCTTATTTTTCTTTGTGGTATTCGCAAATTTAGGTAAGTTGATTCATATATTAACATCTTTTGGGTGCTTGACTAGTGAAAACACGTAATATCAATAGTAAAACATAGGTGTTTTTACCTGTTATTTCGCCACCCATACAACCTATTTTTCTTCCAGTTTTAATTTTTAATCCATCAATTGCTTGGGTCGGCAAACAATAAATGACATAAAATGGGCGATGGGTAATGGGTGTTGGATAATGGGTAAGTCAAGCACTGACAACCCATCACACATCACACATCACCCACAATCCAGCAAGCATTATAAATCATCCGTCATATATCTGCCTTTCACCATATCCCTCAGTGTATCTACCTGAAACCAGAATACCTGTCCGGTGATCTTCCTGCCAAATAATTTATTGATTTCTCTTCTTCCTGGATTGTTATACCTCGAATAGCTGACATATAGCTGGTCGGGATTGTATCCATGTGCGATTATTCCTTCATCAGACAGTTTTTTTCCCCTTAATAAGGAAATACAGTTTTCATGAATAGGGGGTATCGGGCTACCACTCTGAAAATAAAATGCAAATTCCCTTTTTGCAAGTGCCTCTGGCATCGTTGGGGCCTGGCTTAGCATCTTGCCCGATTCGGGTATATTAATGATGATGCTTCCGGATGGATTCTTTGCCGGGACTTCTCCGTCAGGCTGTTCCATGGCAACCCAGGAATAACCCCTTAAATTATCGGGCACAATAAACACAGCTTTGGTTCCAGGCGTAAACTCATACTCCGGATTCCTGTCAACTCGCACAAAAGCCTCCGGTTGCGACACTTCTCCCGGCGTGACTACAGGATCCTTGTGGGGAAGCAAAACCAAAATATTGTTGTCATAGTAGATGGAAATACTCATAGTATCCGTCCAGCTAGCTTCAAGATAACTTTCCCCTCCATCACAGGATATTTTTGCATCATATATCAACATATTCACACTTCCGTCCGGATTTAGGGTGTCAACCAGGGTATAAGAATATCTTATAATATCGTTAGTATTCACAATAAAAAACTGTTCCGATAATCCTATGGTCCTGCTTTCAGGTGAACACTCCGTAATCAATGGCTCCCATGTACCTATAAAAGGACCCGGTAGTTGATTTTCTTCAGTTCCTTTCTGGCTATAGACATCTGTGACCCAGAACCGAAACATAATAATAAAGCATAAGAAAACGCTGATTTTTTTCATACGACCAGATTTAAATGATTATTAATTAAGGGTAAGTTTCATTTCATTGCAACGACCTTTGCGTGACCAATAAAGGATATTGCCGAACGAAACACGT
>JBEPXC010000343.1:0-3693 GCA_041642035.1 Sphingobacteriia bacterium | reverse complement strand
CCCTTTGCTTTAAACCCTTTGATGCCAATGAATTCATGTACATTGATTTCTTCTTCGTTTTTGAGCTTTTTGCCTCCGGGAACCAAATGTACCATCAGCTGTGGATAGGTGGCAACACTTATAGACATCACCTTGCTGTTTTCATGTTCGCTAATATAGCTCTGAAATTTATCCGACAGTTCAGGATGAAAGCGCTTGATATAATACTGCCCGGTTTCGCCGTCTATATATACAGCTGTAATGATGCGATTGGGGTTAAATTTTTCTATGAGCAATGGATTGGCTTCAAAATGCACCGACAATTCATAACCTGTTGTACGGAAAACGCCTGAAGAGAAAAATGACATAATTTTATCATCGGCTTTGTAGGCACCAATAAACTTTCCACGTTTATCAACATTGAGGCGCAGTACATTTTCATCGAACCACAAATTCAATGCACTAAGGGTAGATACACCCTGATCTTTGAGCACGATCTTTCTGATGGGTTGCTTAGTGAGCATATTACCCCCGGCAGCTCTTCCTTTTATGGCCAGTTCGCTGAAATCCAGATCAAATACCGGCTTCTTCAGCTTGGGTTTATACCTCAGGTGTATGGTAACGGTTTCTGCTTCCCCATTGGGATTGGCCGTAAAGTATAACACCCTGGATCCTTTGGTGCCCTTGGTAAGATCATATTCTTTATCGCGGGTAACTCCCTTTACGAAAAACCTTTTCATGTAATTGGGGCCTGTAGGGCCATCCTGGTATATCAGGTTATAGATGGTACGGTCATCGTTTTTTTCAAATACGGCAATATGAATAATGTCTTTGCCCATAAAAGCCTTATCGGCTACCTTGCTCACCAGGAAGCTGCCATCAGCCCTGAAAACAATGATGTCGTCGATGTCGGAACAATCGCAAACAAATTCATCTTTTTTCATGGAGGTGCCGGCAAAACCTTCCTTACGGTTTACGTAAAGCTTTTCATTGGCAACAGCTACCCGTGTGGCTTCAATGTTTTCGAAAGAACGGATTTCGGTTTTTCGCTCGCGTCCCTTGCCATATTTCTCTTTAAGCTTGTTGAACCATGATATGGCATACTCTATAAGGCTTTCCAGGTGTTTATTGACCTGTTCGAGTTTCCCCTCCAGTCCTTGCATAATATCATCGGCTTTAAAAGCATCAAAGCGCGAAATTCGCTTGATCTTAATTTCTGTAAGCCTGATAATGTCATCGCGGTTTATCTCTCTGTAGAAATCCTTTTTGAAGGGGTCAAGGCCTTTGTCGATGGTTTGCAGCACAGCCTCCCAGGTTTCACATTCCTCAATATCGTGGTATATCCTGTTTTCAATAAATATCTTTTCTAAAGACGAGAACAAGAGTTGCTCAAGCAATTCATGTTTTTCTATATCCAGTTCCTGCTTAAGCAGATCAACGGTATGGTCGGCCGAAATGGCCAGGATTTCACTTACCCCTACAAATCTGGGGCGGTTGCTTTCAATAACACAGCAGTTTGGCGAGATGCCCAGTTCGCAATCCGTGAAGGCATACAAGGCATCGATGGCCTGATCGGGAGAGATATTGGGGGCCAAATGAACCAGGATTTCAACATGTTGTGCTGTATTGTCCTCTATCTTTTTGACTTTTATTTTACCTTTATCATTGGCATTAAGGATGCTGTCGATAAGACTCTCGGTAGTGGTTGAAAAGGGGAGCTCGGTAATGACCAGCGTTTTCTTGTCCTGGATGCTGATTTTTGCCCTCACCCTTACCTTGCCTCCACGCAAACCATCGTTGTATTTTGAGAAATCAGCCTGACCACCCGAAGGGAAATCCGGAAGTATTTCTACTTTTTCTCCCTTTAGATATTTTACAGAGGCATCAATGAGCTCATTGAAATTATGGGGGAGTATTTTAGATGCCAGACCCACGGCAATACCTTCAACACCCTGTGCCAGCAGCAAAGGGAATTTTACCGGCAAACTGATGGGTTCCAGGTTTCGGCCATCGTAAGAGTTTTTCCATTTGGTGGTCTTGGCATTAAATACAACTTCCAGGGCAAATTTCGATAGTCGGGCTTCTATGTATCGAGGGGCAGCCGAGCGGTCGCCGGTAAAAATATTGCCCCAGTTTCCCTGGGTATCAATGAGCAGATCTTTTTGACCCAATTGAACCAATGCATCTCCAATAGCCGCATCACCATGGGGATGATACTTCATGGTATGACCAATAATGTTGGCAACCTTGTTGTATCGCCCGTCATCAAGATCCTTCATGGCATGCAGGATTCGGCGCTGAACAGGCTTGAGTCCATCACGGATTTCGGGAACAGCCCGCTCGAGGATTACATAGGATGCATAATCAAGAAACCAATCCTGGTACATGCCTGATATCTTGGTAACGGAGCCCGATTCAAGCACGGGCACTTGTTGCTCAAAACCTTCTGTGTTTTCCCTGTTTTCTTGTTCTTCGGAATTTTGATTGTTATTCTCGTCCATGAATATAATTCAACTGTCTTAATTTGTAAGTGGCCCGAAAAAGAACACCTCATTTGTGGTGATGTCCTTTTATGTAATAATTTAATGATTTATAGGTGCAACATGCTGATAGCGTTGTAAATCGCCTTTGAGTAATTGTAAGTACTACACTTTGCCTGTTTAGTTTCAGAATACCCTGTTTTTCTGCAAACGCTGCAAAGGTAATATTTTTAATGTTTTGTTGAAGGGAATGGCTTTCCAAAAACAGCTCATTTTATTTCCATAGACGTAGCAACAATACTTCAGCCAGAAGAAACAGCAGAGCTATCAGCAGGAATATTTTCCACAATTGCTGTCCGTCGCTAATCTGGTCTAATTGTTTTTCCATGGAGAGGTTGTCGCTTTCCAGAAGGAAAACATTTTCTGTAGTTAAGTCCGAGACCAGGGATTGCAATTGTGTTTTGTCCAGGCTTTCCAACAGGGATTCACGTCTGTCGTAATTAAAGGCAAGTACGCGTAGAAGCTCTTCATTGGCCAGGAGATTATAATTGCCCTGGGTTTGTATCTGCCCATGGAGGATGAGGTTCATATTGTTGTTGATGTTGCGTGCTTCTGGTATTACCTCCATTTGGTTGTTTGTAATGCGAAACAATAGTCCTGCAGATGGTTCATAATTTCTTACATTAACGGATTCGTCAAGACCGATGGTGTAATATAAGGGGTAAAACGAGGTGCTATGCATGGCAATATTAAAGATGGTAGGTACAAATATTGCATGGCGTGTAAAGTTGCTAAAGGCATCACTGGCAGGTACTGCGGCAACATAAACATTACCTTGTTCCACGGCAGTGGATAAAAGAAATGGGTGCCCATTCTGAAGCTGCAACAGATATTGACTGCTGTCACGGGTTTGTCTATCAAGTAAATAATATTGCTCTGCTTCAGGAAGGTCAATTATTTCAGGCATACGATCAAAAACATTGCTGTAAATAGGATGTAGTTCATTTATTGCCGATACACGCACAGGTTGTTGTTCTCTGGAAACAAACCGGGGTGCATTAAGAGATAGCATAAGCTCATTGTAGGCCTCAAAACTAATGTTTTCAGATGGGAATACCAATAAGTTGCCCCCTTCTCTCACATATCGGCCCAGCGCCTGGATGAGACCACTGCCGGGGGAGTTCAACTCATTGAGAATAATCAGGTTTTGGCTGCTGAACAACGAAACATCAAT
>JBEPXC010000342.1:0-3706 GCA_041642035.1 Sphingobacteriia bacterium | reverse complement strand
TGTTATGAAACCTATCCCAAGCAAACATGGCGCAACAGGTATTTGATTATTGGGGGCAATGGGCCATGCAGCTTGTCTGTTCCGGTAGAAAAACCTTTTGGCAACACCACAAAAACCATCGATATAGTCATCAGCAAGCATGCTCCCTGGCAGCAAAATCATTGGAAGACCATTTATTCTGCTTATCGCAACGCCCCTTTTTTTATTTATTACTGCGATTTGGTGGAAGACTTGATTTTGAAAACGCATGAAGAGAAACTGGTAAACCTGAACAAAAAAGTTATCGATGCGCTCATAACGGAACTTGAGATTCCCGTTACCATAGCCTATACCGAACATTTTGTTGCTGAAGCCCATGACTATCTCGACATGCGCTTTTGTATCAGCCCCAAAAGCAGAGACCAAAAAAACTGCCCTCCTGTGGAATACAAGCCCTATTACCAGGTTTTTGAAGATCGGCATGGTTTTGTGCCTAATCCAGGCATCCTGGATCTGATTTTTAATCTGGGACCCGATGCAGTGACCTATTTGGAAGAAGCGGCAGAAGGGTTGGACTAAGGATTTATCAACCCTTCCGGACCTGAACAGTAAGCTAGTTCAGGCCGGGATAGGCTATTCTTACATGAAAGATATGCATCAGGCGGTTTTTAAATACCCTTTTTATGGTAGCAATATCCTTGAAGGTAATATTGGCATTATCAAACTGATTTTCTTTTACCTGGGTGTCAATGATATTATCGACCAGTTCGTTAATGTTCTCTTCATTGGGTTTTTTCATACTTCTTGAGGCAGCCTCCACCGAATCGGCCATCATCAATACGGCAGTTTCCTTGCTAAAAGGAACAGGGCCTTTGTATCTGAATATTTCGGGATCGATTTCTTTACCTGGATTCTCATTCATCTCCATAATATAAAAGTAGCGGGTGGTGGTGGTGCCATGATGGGTTCTGATGAAATCGATGATATATTCAGGCAGATTGTATTTTCGTGCTTTCTCGATACCGTTTATGACATGTCCAATAATGATTTCTGCACTTTCGGTATATGAAAGATCGTCGTGGGGATTGATTTCAGAATTTTGGTTTTCGATAAAATACTGGGGTTGATCCATCTTGCCAATGTCATGATAAAGAGCACCTGTGCGCACCATCAAGCTGTTTCCACCAATGATGTTGATGGCTTCTTCCGACAGATTGGCCACCTGAAGAGAGTGTTGAAAAGTACCTGGTGCCTGCATGTTTAGCTTTCTTAGCAGGGTAGAATTGGTATCAGAAAGTTCAAGCAGAGAGAAATCGGTAGGAAGACTCGATGCCCTCTCAAACATGAATATAAGTGGGTAGGCAAATAGAGTGAGCAAAGCGCTACCTCCAAAATATAAATAGTTGAATGGGTCTATTCCGACAAAGGAGCCTGTTTGTGCCAGCGCCAGACCTGTAAAAACAGCTGAATAGGTCAGGAAAATAAGCAATACGGTAAAAAATAGCTGAGACCTTCGACGAAGACTGGCCATGCTTAAAATGGCGATGATTCCGGCAATAAATTGCAAAAACACAAATTCAAAACTTCTAGGCACAAGAAAACCTATAAGGATAATGCAGATAATATGAACATACAGCGCCAGGCGGTTATCGAAAAAGCTACGGATTATAATGGGTACAATACACACGGGTACCAGGTATAACAGGTTAATGTTATATTTCACCACCTGGCTGGTTAGAAAAATCATGAGATAGATGGAGAGCAATATTACTATGAGTTTGCGAGAATTATAAAAAACTTCACTACGAAATATTTTCAAAAACAGCACCAACACAACCATGGAGATGGCAACCAATACAAACTGACCAATAAAAACGATATAATTAACCGAAAAGCTGCCCAGCTGTCTGCTATATTCAGCACTAAACGACTGGAGTATAATAAATTTTTCATCGGTAACAATTTCTCCCTTAGAAACTATTTTTTCGCCCTGTTGTATCATTCCACGACTGGGAGAAATGCGCTCCAGTGCAGAGGCTCTGGCACGGGTGTTGGCCTGTGTATCCCAGAAAATATTATGTCCGATAGCACTTTCCAGCACCGAGCGCAACAAGGTTCTATATTGGGGGTTTTCTTCTTTTTCCTCCAGTTGAGTGCTTATATATTGAAAGGCTTCCTGTATGGTTAAGAAATCACCTACCTTTTGGCTTTTGGCAACACTTCCTTCCAGGAGTAGGATTTCTGTGTCGGGAGGTGAATTTACCATGTCTCCTTCCAGAAAAATAATGCCACGGTTGTATATGGAATCGAAGATATTGATGGCAAGTTTTTTCTTTTCTTCTTTTAATTCGGCATTGGTTTGTGCATAGGGAAATTGATCAGCCCAGGCAATCTCAAAGCCATTATTGAGCAACTGGAAGTGCTTTTCATAGAGTCCGGGCGTGCGCGAATAAAAGGGGATGAGCTCATCGAGTACTTCTTCTCTTTCTTTGGCCAGCTCTGCCGGAGTTTTTAGAATGGCAAAGTTAAAGGGAGCAATCAGATCTTCGTGCAGCCATGGGCGTGCCTGAGAGAACTCATGATAGAAACCTGTTTGACGCGGAAAAAGCAGTAAAATGAGAAAAACACTGGCTGCAAAGAGGAATAAGCGAACTATCGTAGCAAAATTCTCCTGAAACCATTCTATAAGTTTGTTCATGTTTTTTCCTGTATTTGTTTTTGCGAATTTAATCATATTAAACCTTACCAGGGTTTAACGTTTAAAAGTTTATGTTGTTTTTATAACTGATACAGATCTCACTCACCACTCATAAACGCCAATAGGATAACGCTTATCTTGTTCTGAGCTATCAAAAATTTCCCTATATTTACGGCAAATATTTGAGATATGGATTACGGGATATGTATGATTAGTGTTGCCCCCCTGCGATCATTGCCAGCGGATACAAGCGAAATGGTAACGCAGGTTTTGTTTGGAGAATTGGTGCGGGTGCTTGACAGGCAGGATAAATGGCTTTATGTGCAATTGGAAACCGATAATTACCAGGGATGGATTTCAAAGGGACAACTTACTCCCCTAAGCAAAGCCGATTATACTCTGCTGCAGGATCAAGCCCGCTGGGTTAGCACCGACCTGGTGCAAGTGTTGCATAACAAGACCAAAGATTACCGTTTTCTTATTTCTGCCGGCAGCAGCTTTTACAATTGCATGAACGATTCGTTTGAGTTGCTGGGTGACAGTTACCAATATTTGGGTACGATGAGCAGTACAGAGACATTCTTACCTGATGCCCTCATCAATAATGCTATGTTATTTTTACATACCCCTTATGTATGGGGAGGAAAATCGGCTCTGGGTATAGATTGTTCGGGCCTTACACAGTTGATCTTTAAAATGGCAGGTAAAACCATTCACCGCGATGCTTCTCAGCAAGCTACCCAGGGCGAAATGATCAACCTCATTAATGAAGCCCTTGCAGGCGATCTTCTTTTTTTTGATAATGAAGAAGGGCACATTATTCATACCGGTGTTCTTATTGATGATGTGCATATTTTACATGCGCACCAAAAGGTAAGAATCGACAAAGTTGATCATCATGGTATATTTAATCTCGATACCAAAAAGTACAGCCATAAGCTGAGAGTGATTAAAAGGATGTAACCCTTCGACTGCGCTCAGGGTCCGGGGGAAAGGTGGTTGAGCGGAGGCGAAACCCTTCGACTCCGC
>JBEPXC010000341.1:0-3711 GCA_041642035.1 Sphingobacteriia bacterium | reverse complement strand
AATTCTGCATCAGGCAGAGTATGTAAAGAATCTTTTGCTCAACAAAGGCATCCATGCCGTTTTTTTAAAAGGTACTGCCAACCTTCTCGACGGGCTCTATAAGGATAAGGGTGAACGCATGCTTTATGATATCGATATTCTGGTAGAGAAGCACAAGATGATCGAGGCGGCTGCCATATTGCGGGCGGCTGGGTTTTTCACACAAAAAAAATTCATTCCCCGCTCGCTGGAATCCACCATGCATTATCCCATATTGCTTAGGGATGATTTTGTTGCAGGGGTTGAGATTCATCGTCTGCCGGTGCAGTATCTGTATCATACAAAATTCGAAAGCGTATGGACTCACCAGAACAAAAAACCTTCCTCCCGGGAAAAGGGTTTTTGGGTGATGGGGCATAAGGAAAGAATCATCCACAATTTCCTTCACGCGCAACTCATGCACAGCGGACATTATCACGGCAACGTTTCGTTGCGCGATTTGTACGATCTAATGCTTCTGGGACAAAAAGAAAGACTGCCCGAGGTTTTCAGGGAATATGGGTATGATAGATCAAAAACCACGGCATATCTCAAGCTTATGCATAAAGTATTTGACCTCGAAATGCCTCATGAGCTGGGAAAAAATTTGCGGGGCAATCTATTCTTATGGCGACATCACAAGGTGTTACAGCTCAACAGCCGAAATCTGAAGCGATATCATCTGATTTTTTTGATCCTGCAGAAATACGTTGTACTACCGGGAAGGGTGATCTGGAACAAGTCCGCACGAAATTACGTATGGTCCCGGCTGACCGATAAACAGTGGTACAGACTTCACTTCAAAGGCATGAAAAGAAACCTTTAGGTTTTAGTAAGTTTGCCTTGCCAAAGCAACAGCTGACCAGGCTGTTTATCTGCCTCATCGGGATTTAAAATCATTTTGCCTCTTCAATCAATGCATCGACTAGTCGGCTGGCTCCAATTCTGAGCCATTCCTTGTTGAGCCATTCGTTGCCCAGGATTTCCTCGGTGAGGATATAATATCTCAGGGCTGTCTCGGCCTCACTGATACCGCCGGCGGGTTTTATGCCCACCATGTTGCCTGTAGCATCGTAGTGGTCTTTAATAGCATCGAGCATTACCACCATGGCCATTTCTGTTGCGGCCGGCTGAATCTTTCCAGTAGAAGTTTTGATGAAATCGCCACCTGCCTGTATGGCTATTTCGCTGGCACGTCTAATGAGGGTTGCCGAACCCAGTTCGCCGGTTTCAAGAATTACTTTCAGGTGTGCGTTTCCACAAGCCTCTTTGATGGCTGCAATTTCGTCGAATACCAGGGAATATTCTCCTTGTAGAAATTTACCCCGCGAAATCACCATGTCTATTTCATCAGCTCCTTCAGCAAGGGTATATTTCACTTCCTCCACCTTGATGTGCAGGGGCGACTGACCGGCGGGAAATGCCCCGGCTACAGCAGCAACTTTAAGCCGGCTTCCTTCGAGGGCTTTACGGGCTGTGCATACCAGTGTAGGATACACACACACTGCGGCAACATTGGGTAATCCCAGGCCCAGGCTTTCTATGTTCCGGCCCTTCTTACACATATCGGTTACTTTCTTGTCTGTGTCGGCGCCTTCAAGGGTGGTTAGATCGATAAGGCCCATAATTCTGGCCAGGGTCTTGCGGCGGTCAATGCTCTTCAGGCGCATATTGATCAGGTTAGCGCTTTTCTGAATGATCTGTTCATCTGCAAGGGTGATGGTTTTGCTAAAGTCTTCCATGTTCTGTGTTTTATGCCTTTATAAATTCAGGCTGTAATGATTCGAAAAAAACGACCGGTGTAAGGTATTTACAAGGCTTAGGCACCTGGTTTATCGGATGCTGGCATTAAGTTGCTTACTGAGCGCAGCCGTGATTCGCTGCATGGTTTTATCTATCTCTTTATCGGTGAGGGTTTTGTTTTCATCAAGAAGGGTAAAACTTATGGCATATGATTTCATTCCTGCCTCCATTTTATCATCCTTGTACACATCAAACAAACGCACGTTTTTAAGGATCTTTCTTTCCGTAGCAAAGGCTGTTTTTTCTATCTCGCTGAATTTTGCATCCTTATTTAACAGCAAAGCCAGATCTCTCCTTACTTCGGGATATTTGGGGATCTCGGTATAGAAAATAGTTTGCTGTGCCTGAATTTGCAATACCAGCTCCCAGTTTACCGAAGCATAAAAAACATCCTGTTTCAGGTCAAAGGCCTTGTTAAAGGTCCGGGATACTTCACCCAGCTCAAGAAGTACTTCATCCTTAAGCAGGTATCGTATTCCTGCTTCCCAGAATCCTTCGTGATGAATCTCTTCTGTTTTGGCCTGGTTGATGGGTACATTCATCCTGGATAACAAATGAAGCACTTCGGCCTTGAGATCAAAAAACGAAGAGGTTTTTTGCTTTTCATACCAGCTCTCGGGCTGAAGGTTTCCTGTCATAAAAACGGCAAGCATTCGTTGCTCCCTATAACCGGGGAGCTTCAGGGGGCTTGCTTCGTTCTCTTTTTTCTCTTCTTTGAAGTAGATGTTGCCAAACTCATAGATCTTCAGGTTGGGCATTTTTCTGTTTTGATTCCAGCTGATGGTCTCCATGCCTCCAAAGAAAAGGGTTTGTCTCATCACGCCCAGATCCTGACTCAGTGGGTTGAGGATATGAACGATGCTCGCTGCATCGAACTGATCGGTTTGATAGTATGATGCTTTGGTGAGTGAATTGTTCATAATCTCGTTGAAACCACGGCTGCTCAAGGTGTCGGAGGCAATATTCTGAATTTTTTCCTTATCGGGTGATGGCGAGGAAACAATGGAGGTGTGCAGGTTTTCGGGCAGGGCAATATTGTTATACCCATAGATTCGAAGAATTTCTTCTACCACATCGGCTTCACGGGTTACATCGACTTTAAACGGCGGCACCTCCAGCAGCAGGCCTTCCTGTGTTTCCTCTTTGATTATTATTTGCAGCGAAAGAAGAATGCTTTTGATGATGGGATGTGGAATTTCTTTTCCGATGAGGCGGTTGGCTGTATTAAAGTTGAAGTCAATCGTGAAAGGTTTTACCGGCTCGGGGTAAACATCAATGATGGACGAGGTAACTTTCGCGCCTGCCAGTTCCTGTAAAAGCAAGGCGGCACGCTTGAGTGCGTAGATGGTCATCTCAGGATCCGCGCCCCGTTCAAAGCGAAAGGATGAGTCGGTGTTGATGGCGTGCAGCTTGGATGTTTTTCGTATGCCTGCGGGCTCAAAATAAGCACTTTCCAGAAAAATCTCGTGGGTGGCTTGGCTCACTCCGGCCTCAAGACCACCTAAAATACCCGCCATGCACATGGGATCGGTATTGTTGCAGATCATCAAATCGTTGCCACTGAGTTTTACCTCTTCCTCATCCAGGGTAATAAAAGGGGTTTCCTTCAGGGGTTTCCTTACCACCACCTTGCGGCCTTTTATTTTGGCTGCATCAAAGGCATGCAGGGGTTGACCTGTTTCGTGCAATACGAAATTGGTTATGTCAACCACGTTGTTGATCGGCTTCAGGCCGATGGTTCTGAGTCGGTTTTTGAGCCAATCGGGCGATTCGGTAATGTGAACATTATCCAGCAGCAATCCCGAATACCTGGGGCATGCCTTATGATCTTCTACCGTAACCGTGATAGTAGAGGTATTATTATCTGCTTTAAAATGGCTGACATCTGGT
>JBEPXC010000340.1:0-3713 GCA_041642035.1 Sphingobacteriia bacterium | reverse complement strand
TCTCCGATAAATTCAGCATCGGGAGCAATTTAAAAGCCATAATATCCCAATTTGAACAATACTCATCCTTTGCTCTGGCAGCAGATGTTTCAATAGCATATTTTGATCGCCAGCGAATGATTGCCAGCGGGTTGGTTTTTCGAAATATCGGCCGACAAATAACCAAATATCACCCTGAAGGCAAAGAATCTCTTCCCTTCGATATCGTCTTTGGCGTCAGTAAAAAACTCATAAACGCACCTCTACGATTTTCATTGGTAGCACACAATCTTCATATTTATGATCTTACGTATGATGATTTTATCAACAACGAGCCTAACCTATTGGGTGAAGAAAACCTTGCCTTAACGGCCGAAGAAAGATTTGCCCAAACAACAGGGAAACTGCTCAGACATGCTGTACTTGGGATTGAATTCTCGCCAACCAACAATTTCATCGTGGGTGTTGGATACAATTACAGACGTCGGCAGGAGATGAAAGTTGATACGCGCTTATCCACTGTGGGGCTTTCATGGGGCATAGGCATAAAGGTTTCTCATTTCATGTTTCACTATGGCCGATCTAACTATCATCTGGCAGGCGCACCAAATCATTTTTCTGTCTCTACCAACCTGGAAAGTCTCTTCTTTAATAACAACATTAAACCGACCATTTAATCAACACCCATGGAAATAAACATTGACAAGAATTCCGGTTTTTGCTTTGGAGTGTTAAATGCCATATCAGTGGCCGAAAAACAACTCGAAAAACACGGTACTCTTTTCTGTTTAGGCGATATCGTTCATAACAACAAAGAAATTGAACGACTATCACAAATGGGCCTTATTACCATCAATCATTCTGATCTTGAAAATCTATATAATACCAGGGTATTAATAAGAGCTCATGGCGAACCCCCTCAAACCTATAATACGGCAATCAAGAACAATATTGAAATAATTGAGGCATCATGCCCCGTGGTTTTGAAATTGCAGAAGAGAATCAAATCAGCCTACAAGGATATGAGCAGCAAGGGTGGTCAGATTGCTATTTTTGGCAAGGAGGGGCATGCTGAAGTACTTGGATTGTTGGGACAAACAGACAATAATGCCACTGTAATAGGAAATAACTTCTCAGGGATAGAAAAACTGAATCTTAATAAGCCAATAACCTTATTCAGTCAAACCACACAGGATAAAGAGGCCTATGAGAAACTTACGGAGTTGCTTAAAAAAAAGCATCAAAAAAATCAAAACAGTGAAGGGGAATCCTTTAGGTCTTTCAATACCATTTGTGGGCAAGTTTCAAACCGAGGACCACGATTAGCTGAATTTGCCTCTCAACATGATGTGGTGATTTTTGTAAGCGGAAAAAAAAGCTCCAATGGGAAATATCTCTTTAACATTTGCGCTCAAAAGAATCCGAATTCTTACTTTATTTCCGATAAATACCAACTACTGCCTGTATGGTTTTCGCAGGTAAAAAAAGTTGGAGTTTGTGGTGCTACCTCTACTCCTATGTGGCTCATGGAAGAGGTTGCCCGGGAGATTGAAAAGCTTAGTGAAAAAACATAAACCATAAGGAAATATTCTGCTACAGCTTCCTGATCATCATCAATCCATCCCTTACAGGCAACATAAGGTTCTCAACCCTTTCATCGTGATGTACATGATGGTTAAATTCGATAAGAGCAAGAGCTTCAGGATCATTCCCTGCGTCTTGTTGAGAAAAGACTTTTCCACTCCAAAGAACATTATCGGCCAGAATAATTCCTCCCGGACGTAATTTATCCATCACCCCTTGGTAATACGCGGTATAGTTCTCTTTATCTGCATCTATAAATACCAGATCAAAAGGTCCTTCGAGTTGCGGAAGTATTTCTGTTGCCTCTCCGATATGAAAGTCTATCTGCTGGGAAACGCCTGCCTGATCAAAATAAGAACGGGCAAAATCCTCCAACTCTTCATTGTGGTCTATAGTATGAAGCTTCCCCCCTGCTTTAAGACCTTTGGAAAGACATATAGCTGAATATCCGGTATAGGTTCCAATCTCAAGAATAAGAGAGGGTTGCAACATGCAACTAATCATCTCAAGTAACTTTCCCTGAAAATGTCCCGAAAGCATACGCGGACGTAAAATTTTTGCGTGGGTTTCTCTGTTAAGATCAGCCAGTACTTTATTCTCGGGTGTTGTATGATTAACGCTATAGTTGTCAGCTTGTGTATCAATAAACATAACAGTCAATTTTAAATCTCTTAATAAGAAAGTAGGCATCTTGAAGCATCCCCCAAGAACACTATTTTGGCCGGTAAACGAGCATACTGAGCAACGATGGGTCGAAGACCTCATTGGCAACCCCGAGCAAATCTGCCGAGGTAATCTTTTGTATCTTCTCATTGATCTGCTCAATGCTGTCAATTCGATCATACAGCATTAAGCTTTTGCCAATAGAAAGCATTTCATTCACATTCGATTCGAAAGAAATAGCTACCTGTCCCTGCAACTGTTGTTTGGCTCTTTTGAGTTGAAGGCTTCCAAGACTTTTTTCTCTAAGTAAGCTTAACTCTTTTTGCACCAAAGAAATGGTTTTATCAATATATTCTATATCGGTGCCAAAATAAAGACTAAAGATACCCGTATCAGAATAGGGTTGGTAGTGACTTTCAATAGTATAGCAGAAGCCATATTTTTCTCTTATACCCATATTAAGCCGTGAGTTGAGGCCGGGTCCTCCCAGGATATTATTTAGCAATACCAATGCGGTTTTTTGTTTATGCGCTGCACTATATGCCTGATTGCCAATAATACAATGCACCTGATGGTTGCGACGCCTAACCATTTGCTGACTGGGAAAATAACCATCAAACTGTTGCCTGGGTTTCAACCGATAGGTCTGTTGATGATGCCCGAAATATCGTTCAGCCAGCTTGATCAACTTTTTAAAATCAATATTCCCAACCGAGGAAATGACCATTTCGCTGGTAGCATAATTATTTTCCAGAAAGTCAAAAACATGTTTCCGGTCAAATTTCTTCAAGTGCTTTGGAGTACCAAGAATATTGGCACCAAGAGGATGGTTCTTAAATATGACCTCATCAAAATCATCAAAAATTTGCTCACCCGGATTGTCTTTATAGGAATTGATTTCATCTATAACCACATCTTTCTCTTTTGCGATTTCCTTTTCCGGAAATACAGAATTGAAAACCAAATCAGAGATTAGATCCAGACAACGGGCATAATGATGATTCATAAAGGTGGCATAGATACAGGTATCTTCCTTGCTGGTGTATGCATTTATCTCGCCTCCTACATTTTCCATATGCCCAAGGATATGATAGGCTTTGCGTTTATGAGTACCCTTAAAGATAAGATGCTCAATAAAATGTGCCAGTCCCTGCTCCTTCACCTGCTCGTCTCTCGATCCCGCATTAACTGTAAGGCCACAATGTGCTACATAACTATCCGCATGTTTGTGTACCAACCTTATTCCATTGGATAAAGTATGGATAAAATATTGCATTTGTTTCTCCTTTAAATGGTTTCCCATCTTTAAATCAGGCCTCACTATTTCTATTTGCTACCTGAAAATTTCATTTTATATCCCGGACTTACAGCACCTTTTACGATGCTTGTCAACTTACTGCGCAAGAGCCTTCTTTTTAATGGACTAATCCGGTCAACAAACACAATCCCTTCTATATGGTCATATTCGTGCTGAATAATTCTTGCGG
>JBEPXC010000339.1:0-3739 GCA_041642035.1 Sphingobacteriia bacterium | reverse complement strand
ACCGTCTTGCCATATCCTTTGGCTACCAGTCGATCGCCATTAATACCCTGCTCGATAAGATAATCAACCACCGACTGGGCACGCTTCTGTGATAAGGTGTCGTTTACCTCTATCGATCCCCTGCTGTCGGTATGTGATGCAAGCTCAATGACCAGCTCCGGATTATCTTCAAGGGTTATAACCAGGCCATTCAATGAATCCTGATACTGGGGTAGCAGCTCCCAACTGGCAAAATCGTAAAGTATCTCGGGAAGCTCAATAGGCTTCTTGGGTATTGGTGCAAGATAAAAATCATACACAAAATCACGGCTTCTCTCAATGCCTATGGTAGACTCCTGTCCCCTAACATTGAAATAATCCTCCTTTCCGGCCAATATTTGATAGCTGGTATTGCTTTTGATTTTTGAATTATCGAAGAAATATTTTCCCGCCTCGTCGGTTTGAGTCTGAGCCAGTGAGCCATCAGAACCAATCAGTTGAATCTGTACCTCTTCAAGGACCGTTTTGGTACTATCATCTCTTACGGTGCCCTGCAAGGTAAATTCAACTGGAGCCAGATAGAATGAGTAAATAGCGTCGCCTCTTGCTCCTCTCATCGATCTGCTTGAGGAGAAAAAGCCTGAATCAGCACCTTTTCTGAAGGTAATACCAAAATCATCGCCTGAACTATTCACAGGTGTTCCCATATTTTCAGGCTTGGTCCATGAACGTGCATCTGGCATTGAAAAAAAGATATCGTGTCCCCCTAAACCGGGTATGCCAGTGGAAGAAAAATAAAGGGTGCCATCCTCACGAATATAGGGAAACATCTCTTCACCAGGAGTATTTATTTCCGATCCCAGGTTTTGGAGATTCTCAAACTCACCGCCGGGTGAATTTCGCTCGGCATACCAGATATCCTTGCCTCCCTGCCCACCGGGCATGTCCGAAACAAAGTATAATCGCATATCATCGTAGCTTATAGCAGGCTGGCCAACAGAAATGGTACTATCAGAAACAAGCTTTACCTCTTTAGGTTCGCCCCAATTGGCCCCGTTGCGCTGGGATACATAAATACGACAACCCATATCGGTGTTGGGCACTGATTGACAGCGCGTAAAATACAGCTCTGTACCACTGGAATTGACCGAAGGGCCTCCTTCATTAAACTCTGTATTCACAGGGCCCTCATCAAGCAACACCGGTTTGCTCCACTCCCCTTTTCTATCCAGATAAGAAACAAATAAGGAAGTGTGATTTTCTCCTGTCCATAGATCCTCTTTGCTGCCAACAGCGCCATCACGGGAAGAGGTAAAAATAAGGATGTTGTTTTGCAAATCACCAAAGGAGGGTGCAAAATCATCCATTCTGGAACTCAGGTCTTTGCTGAGTTCCACCTCATAAAGCCCGGGGTTTTCCAGCAGATACTGTGCGGTTTCCACTGCATCGATACCATACTGCGCTCGCCAGTCATCCGGTGCCATCTCCTTGTATTGCACAAACTGCTCCAGTGCAAGTTCATATTCTTCATTCATCAGGTAGGCTTCACCGAGATGAAAATGGACAACAGGATCGGGGTATTTGCCTCTGATTACCCGCTTTAGCGTTGACTCCAACCTCCGTGGCTCATTGAGATACTTGTAGCACATGGCCATTTGGAAAAGTATGCGCGTAGCCTCTACCCTATCTTTTTTGCGAACCTTCTTATAGGCTTTGTTATAATCCTCAAGAGCTTCACTATATTGCTTAAGCTCAAAAGCATTATCTGCCCGTGTTGTCCGTCGGTCTTGAGAAAAACTTTCCGTGGAGATAAAAAGAAGAAATACAGAAATCAGAAGAATTAAAAAGCTCTTCATATTTTAATAGGAGAAAATCGGTTATAACTATTCAAAAAGTATTTTTACTATGCTCCTTACACCATCTAAATACTGAATAAACGGTCAATAACGATTAAAATTGTGATGTAGGAATGTATTCAGGATTTATTTGTTCGATTCTTTATCCTTGGAATCCTTATCGTCTTCTTTATTTGTACTTTCAACGGGATCATTTATCCCTGCATCATTATAGGGATAAGGCAGTTCATCGTTATTGGCCTTAGTAATTTCTGAAGCAGGAGATACATCAACGGAGGGAGCTCCTGTAGCAGATTCTACGGATGAAGCTGCCGGCTTTGATTCATCTAATGTATCGGCAATTTGCTCGTTTAAACCTTTTTTAAATCCTTCTATGTCTTCTGTAATCTGTTTGGCAGGGTTTTCAATTTCTCTTGAATACCGGTTGATTTCGGCATTGATATCGCGTTGAACTTTTTTTATTTCATTCATACCCTTACCAATGGTACGGGCTATTTCGGGTATTTTTTTGGGTCCGAATAATACGAGAACAAGCAAGAGTATAACGAGGATTTCGCCACCACTTATTCCAAATAACAAGACAAAAGATATGCTGGTGCTCATGGTAAGATATTTGATGGCAAATTTAAAACAAAGCTGACAATAAATGGGGCTTTGTTCTCTTTTTTTAGTAAAAAAAACAAAGCCGCCTGGTTAAAGCGGCTTTGTTTTTTGAAAGAAAGAAAAATTTACTTCTTTCCTTTATTCTTGCGTTGACGCATAATCAAATCATAGGCAATGGGGGTAGCATTAAATAATGAAGAGTAGGTACCCACAATAATACCCATCATCAAGGCGAATGAAAATCCACGGATTACCTCACCACCAAAAAGGAAGATTACCAACAGAACCATAACAGTGGTACCAGAAGTATTGAAGGTACGTGAAAGGGTTGAATTGAGTGCCAGGTTGATGTTGGTTTTCAAATCACGCTTTGGAAACAAGTTGGTGTTCTCTCGGATACGGTCAAAGATAATCACCGTATCGTTAATAGAGTATCCAATGATGGTTAGAATGGCTGCAATAAAGGTCTGGTCAATTTCCATTGTCCAGGGCACTATATTGTAAAGCAGCGAATAAAGCGAAATTACAATAACAGAGTCGTGGAATAGGGTAACTAATCCCCCCAGACCATATTGCCATTTTCCGAAACGGGCAGCAACATAAAGGAATATAATAATCAGTGCAATAACAACACTGATAACAGCTCCTCTTTTAATGTCCGCTGCTACGGTAGGCCCAACTTTTTGAGAGCTCATACGACCCAAAATTTTCTCTTCATCGTCCGATACGAATTCCTGATAAGATACGGGGGTTCCAAAGAAATCATTTATACCCTCATAAAGTTTTCTTTCAGCCAGTGAATCGGCAACAATAGATTCATCATCGATGAGATAAGTAGTTGTAATTTTCACCTGATTAGCGGGTCCGAATGTTTTTACCTCGGGCGCTTCTCCAAATTCATCAATCAGTGCTGAACGCATATCAACGGTGTTGATGTTGCTGTCGAAACGAACCACATACGAACGTCCGCCCGAAAAATCAACACCATAGCTCAACCCTCTTACAAGGAAAGAACCCAATCCAAGGAGAATAATTATCGAAGATACAATGTAAAATTTCTTACGTACACCAATAAAGTCGAAGTTTACCTTGGTCAATACATCCTTTGATAATTTGGAATCAAATGCGATGGATACATTTTTATTGATCCAGTAAGAGAATATCAACCTGGAAACAAAGATTGCAGTAAATAACGAACTGAGAATACCAATGATAAGTGTGGTAGCAAAACCCTGTACCGGACCTGAACCAAAAACATAAAGTACAATCGCAGTGAGAAGAGTTGTTACGTTACCATCAAT
>JBEPXC010000338.1:0-3755 GCA_041642035.1 Sphingobacteriia bacterium | reverse complement strand
CCTTCGTTTTCGGCCAGCATGTATTCAATTATTTTTTCTTTAGGATGAAACGGCTTCAGGTCATCAAGTCCCATCGACTTAACGGCTATCTTTATTAGCTCCGCTTCTGATATGCCCACGCTGCGCTGCTGCTTACGCAAAAAATACTTCCCGGCATCAGTAAGCGCTTTAAGAGGCACCAACCCTACCAACTCCGAGCCGGTAACGCGAATACCACGTTGGGCAGCCTTTTGCAATACCTCATCAAAGGCCACATGAACGGGTGTGACAGAAATATTGGTTAAATTCATCGATATTTGAGCTACCCCATATTCTTCTATAAACCAGCCAATGGCTTTAGTAGCTTTCAGGGTACCGGGGATATATACCTTATCCCCTTTCTCGTCGGTAACAACTTTCCCTGTAATGGGATTTCCTTCCCGCTTCACGCGCCCTTTCTCACGCACATCAAAGGCAATGGCATTGGCCCTGCGCGTAGAAGTGGTATTCAGGTTGATGTTGTAGGCCACCAGAAAATCACGGGCACCCACTGCCGTGGCACCGCTGCGTGCGTTGAACTGTGCAGGGCCAAAATCAGGTTTCCATTCTTCCTTTTTAAGTTTCTCGGGTAAGCCTTCATATTCACCACTACGGCAATTCGACAGGTTGCGGCGTTTGTTTTCGAAAGCAGCTTCCTCATAACAATACACCGGTATGTTCAGTTCTTTACCAATACGCTCGGCAAGTTTTCGGGCATATGCTACGGTTTCTTCCATGGTAATGTTGGCCACGGGTACCAGAGGGCAAACATCGGTGGCCCCCATGCGCGGGTGTTCGCCTTTATGTTTGCTCATATCGATCAGTTCAGAGGCTTTTTTCACGGCCCGAAAAGCAGCTTCGATTACCTCGTCAGGAGTACCTACCATGGTCACTACCGTTCGATTGGTTGCCTTTCCGGGATCAACATCCAGCAGCTTGACCCCATCAACGGCTTCTATTTCGTTGGTGATCTGGCGGATGATGCCCATATCGCTTCCTTCACTAAAATTAGGTACGCATTCTATAAGCTTTTTCATAGTGTGTTTTGATTAAAAGATTATAAGTTTGATGATTCCGGCCCATCCCTGTATGCTGCCCACCTGAACAGATCATGGTTTTATCTGTCAATAGTGCTCATACCATGAACTATTTGCTGAACCGGACCGATATCTTGACCGCTACGAAATTATAAAAAAAAAGCCATTGGATAAAATCCAATGGCTCTTTGTTTTAACAAATGTATTTCTACATTCTTTTTTCTTTAATTCTTGCTTTTTTACCTCGCAATGCTCTAAGATAGAAAATTCTTGCTCTGCGAACCGCTCCGCGGCGATTGAGGTCAATCTTATCTATAAAAGGGGAATTTACAGGAAAAATACGTTCAACACCAATATTACCGGAAATTTTTCTTACGGTAAAGGTCTCGGTGGCACCTACGCCTCTTCTCTGAATTACTACACCCTGAAAAGGCTGGATACGCTCCTTATTACCTTCTTTGATTTTATAATGTACAGTAACCGTATCACCGGCTCTAAAAGCGGGGTATTCTTTTTTCTCGGTCAATACACCCTGTACAAAGTTCATTAATTCCATCTTGTTCATGACACAGTATTTTAATCGTTTATGGCATTGCCCCGTGAGGCTTTCAATATGAATAGATTGTGATTTTTTCTAGCGAAAATTGGAGTGCAAAGTTAGAGAAATAATTGAATAAAAAAAAATAAACGAAATTTAATTTCGTACCGCATCTTTTTATGATTGAATGGCCGCCACAAAGGTAAAATAATTCCGGCCTGTTATGGATTCGCCC
Organism: Sphingobacteriia bacterium; assembly: GCA_041642035.1. GTDB lineage: Bacteria > Bacteroidota > Bacteroidia > Bacteroidales > UBA7960 > SKVR01. Next base: position 1,927 of record JBEPXC010000338.1, on the reverse strand, counting down.
CAGGGCGATAAGGTTAAAAAAAACCATTTTTCTCATTTTTATCCTTAGCTTTGACACTGCATTTGTAAAACTAAAAACGTAAAACTATGAAGAATAAGTATTTCTTTACCGTAATAGTTGCGCTGATAATGAGCACCTTGTTTACTCATCAGGCACAAAGTCAGTTCATAAGCTATGGCATAAAAGGAGGGTTAAACCTGGCCAATATTGGCGGAAGTGATGCCGGCGATACCGAATCACGCCAGGGATTTCATGTGGGTGGTTTTCTGGGCGTTTCGCTCCTGGGAATAGTAGCCGCCGAAGGTGGAGCTTATTATTCTCAAAAAGGATATATTCATACCAATACCGGGGTAGAGGTAGTATCAAGCTACGTTGATGTTCCGGTGGTGGTAAAATTCAGCCCTCTGCCACTCTTTCACTTCTTTGCCGGCCCACAGGCTTCTTTTCTGATCGATAATAAAGTAGGCGATGTTTCCTTCGTTGATGGATTACGTGAAGTAGATATGGCCGTGGTAGTAGGTGCGGGAATGAATATCCCCATGGGCATACGTGTGAGTGTTGGCTATGACTACGGCTTTACCTCGCTCGATGAAAGCGACGAATTTGAAGCATACAATCGTGTCCTTAAATTTACCCTTGGGTACAAATTCTAATTGCAGGCAGCACACCCGCTGTTTTCTACAGGCCCGGTTTATTGTTTCGACAGTAGTCCGGGTCTTCTTTTTGCTGTGCGCTCCAGCGATTGCTCATGGCGCCATTCGGCTATTTTGCGGTCGTGCCCCGACAGGAGTATTTCGGGCACCTGCCAACCCTTATAATCCGCCGGGCGGGTATACACCGGTGGCGAAAGCAATCCATCCTGGAAAGAGTCTGATAAAGCAGAGGTCTCATCGCCCAGCACCCCGGGCAGCAGCCGAATAATACTATCTGTCACCACGGCAGCCGCCAGCTCACCTCCCGATAATACATAATCTCCTATACTGATCTCACGGGTAATGACATGCTCACGCAAACGTTCGTCAATACCCTTGTAATGGCCACACAACAAAATCAGATTCTTTCGTGTGGAGAGCTGATTGGCTACTGGTTGCTCAAACAACTCCCCATCGGGCGTCATGAAAATGATTTCATCGTATTCCCGTTCTGACTGGAGTTTGTTTATGCAACGGAGAATGGGTTCTATCATCATCACCATTCCCGCTCCTCCGCCAAAGGGATAGTCATCAACCCTGTTGTGCTTGTTATTGGCATAATCGCGAATGTTGTGCAGGTGTATTTCCACCAGGGCTTTATCCAGGGCTCTCTTCACTATAGAATGTGAAAAAGGTCCCTCAAACATCTCCGGAAAGATGGTTAATATATCTATGCGCATAGCAACGGTTTATTTCTTGCAAAAATACCAAATTTTGCACCCTCTCTAACCCTATAATATTATTCTCTCACCAATATTTTTTTCCTAAATTTGCTCTCCAACCGTTCATCCCCGAAAACGAATCCTGTAAAACACATTTATGGAACAGCAAAATACATTGCGATTTTACGACAAGCTGCTTAAGAAATCCTCACTCAAAAGCACCGTGTACCAAAATACCCTTGACACTTTCAACGACCTGAAACGTGTAGCACAAAGTATTCAGGGAGAACTTCATTCAAAACTGTCGCAAGACAACGCACCCATGCAGGTAGACTTTCACGACAAGGGGGATTTTGAAGCCGAGCTGCGCTTTGCCGGCGATACTCTGCTCTTCACCATGCACAGCAATGTGTTTGAATTCCCCAGGGCACACGATGTTATGCGTACACCCTACATTCTTGAAGACAAAGAAAGATCCTATTCCGGGGTAATCCATATCTACAACTTCCTTACCGACTCCCTGAAGTTTAACCGTAATAACGATTTAGGCTATCTGGTGGCACGGGTATTCAT
>JBEPXC010000337.1:0-3759 GCA_041642035.1 Sphingobacteriia bacterium | reverse complement strand
ACCAGGATAATGATGTTTTGACTGCCTTCGAGCATGACATTCTGCCTGATATCCAGTTGAACGCCCGGAATGAGTTTCAAGATATCCGTACCGGTATGGGCAGCGCTTTGCATATTTTGGTTTACCATAAAGGTCACCCTGTCGGGTTGAGCTTTAGCCCTTACCCGTTGAGCTTCCACGGTTACTCCCTCCAGGTTGAATTCCATAGGATAAAGAAGCATTACGCCCAGATTCACCTCTCCCCCATCCAGCCGTCCGATCTCTGTCATCAGGGGGTGATTGCCCACAGCGCTGATGCGGAGTTTATAATAACGTGGAGAATCATAGTGAAGCACAAACTCACCGTCCATATTGCTGGTGGTGCCACCCAGCAGCACGGTAGCGGTAGAATCAAACAAGGCAATATTGGCAAAAGGAATCCCCTTTTGGGTTTCAGCATCGTGTATCACACCGCTGATGGTGCCTGCATCAGTGGTCTGCAGGGAAACAAAAAACAAGGCTGCAGCAACAGCAACATGTAAGGTTTTGACAATTCTTTCTGTAAACAATAAATTTTTCATAGTCCCGATGTTTAAATTTTTTACTGAATTGAATACAGCAAAGAGACTAAACACTAGCAACACAGACAAATAAACGTTGTCAACAGCAAGCTTATGTTGCCGGTTGCAATTCCAGCGGTGAAATCTGTTACCGGTGGAAAAATATTGGGGTGAATGGAAAAGGGGGATGGGGGGATGGACGGGGTGATGGGTGAGGGGGCGATGCGGTGATTCATTGATTCGGTAATGTGATACGGTAACCCCATAGAGACGCACGGCCGTGCGTCTCTACGGGGTGTTACATTCCCCACACCAATGCCCGCTTGTGCCTGCACTGCACCAGCCTGTCAAGGCAGCATTCTCTTTTTGATGAACCGATCTTTCAAACGCTAAACGCTAAACTTCCAAACGCATAAACGCTTCATACCGGTCCACCTTTCAGGATAGTGAACGACCCGTTGTCGACCATCTTCTCCTGAAGCTTAATTTTATTATCCAGGATGTCAAAGAACAATTCGTCTGCCATTATCCCATTCAGGCCCAAAACCTTCGGTATGCAGGGCAATGCGACGCTCAACATCTAAAGGCAACAATCAATCCATCAGATATCTCTTTCCGCACTTTTCCTGCCTTTTCCTGCCTTTTCTTCTCGTGTCAGGTCATTTTGTCATGCCTTCCGCTCTTTTCCCCTTAATTGATAATTAAGGTCAGATTGTCACGTATCAGACACACGGTCGTGACTCCACCGAAGGGTGTTGTGCGTATCTAAATTCCTAGTAGTCGTCATCAATTATAGAGACCATCTAAGGCTACTGATGTTTTATTGATTGTATTAAAGCCATCCATTGACTGGAAAGAGGTTATGGGGGGTATTGTCCAGGTTGGAGATAACATCACCTGAATTTTCGGGTAGAGATAATGTCAACGCTACGCGCCTTTGGAGCGGATTAGCCGTTGTATCATATTTTCAAAATCCATTTTATTGAATGGTTTTGTCAGGTAATCGTCCATGCCCAAAGCCAGATACTTTTCACGATCCCCTTCGAAAGCATTGGCACTCAAACCTAAAACAGGGGGTAAGTTTTTGTATTTTTCCCTCAATTTTCGGGTAGCCGTTATCCCATCCATTACGGGCATATTCACATCCATAATTACCAGGTCGAATTTCCCCGGTTTGAAAATCTCTAGTGCTTCCTTGCCATTACTGGCCAGATGAACCTCGTGACCCATTGAACTAAGCAAAAGCCTGCCAACCTTTTGCAAAGTAATCATATCCTCAGCAAACAATACCCTGAGTCTGATTGAGTTTCCACCATAAGATGGTTGCTTTTTTACAGGTTTAACATCATCTGCTGTCTCAGCTAAAAAAGAAAACCAGAAGGTACTACCCAAACCCACTGTACTGTTAAACCCCACTTCACCTTTCATGAGCTCTACAAGTTCCTTGCATATGGTTAAGCCCAGGCCAGTGCCTTCATGCATGCTATCTTCACTTTGCACAAAGGGAGTGAATAGCCTTTTTTGCAAACTGACAGGTATCCCTTTTCCGGTATCAGACACCTCAATTTTAATAACCATCGGCTTGTCAAAGCCAGGGGCTTTTTTCAAATATGCCTTTAAGATTATATGCCCGTGGGGTGTAAATTTAACCGCATTGGATACAAAATTATTAACCACCTGGGAGAGACGAAATCTATCGGCTTTGACAAAAGCTGGAATTTTGGGATCAACTTCAACAATTAAATCCACTCCTGCATTCAGACTACCGCTATACAGCACTTTAGCATCCTCAAGTAAGGATTTAAATTTAAATTCTATGAGATGGAGACTGATCTTTCCAGCCTCAATCTTAGAGTATTCCAACACCTGATTGATAATTTCCTTCAGGTTCTGGCCGGAAGTTTTTATGTCATTAACATACTCTTTCTGTTCATCCGCAAGGAGTGTTTGTTCCAACACCTCAATCATTCCCAATACCCCTGAAAGAGGGGTGCGGATTTCATGGCTCATTTTGGCCAGAAAGTCTTGTTTAAATTTTGCCGTTTTTTGTGCAACTTCTAACTGTTTGCGTGTTTCTTCGGCTTGCTTTCGATAGGAGATATCTTCCTTAATGGCAATGAAGTTGGTGACTTCTCCAAGGCTATTCATAATAGGAGAAATTACTGCTTTTTCCCAGAAGAGTTCACCGTTTTTCCTTCTGTTTTGAAGCTCACCTTCCCAATTCTCACCTGAGAGAAGTGTTTCCCAAAGTTTTTGGTAGAAGTCAGTAGATTGGCATCCCGAATTCAAAATACTGGGGTTCTTACCCCTGGCCTCTTCCCTTGTATAGCCAGTAATTTGGGTAAAAAACCGATTGGTGTAAATGATATCTCCTTTGGCATCGGTAATAACCACCGAAACAGAACTGGCTTCAATAGCCCTGTTGAGAAGTTGCAGGTTTTTTTCAGCGTGTTCCTTTTCTTTTATGGCCTTTTTCAATTCAACCACCTTCTGATTGGTTTTCTCAAAAAGCAAGGCATTCTTCAGGGCAAGGGCTGAAAGGTTGGACAATGTTAAACAAATATTGATTTCTTCGTCCGTAAAAACATGCAGCTTTGAGGTACTTGCCAGAATAAGAACGCCAATTACAACATCTTCGTTGATAAGAGGCAGATAAAGGAGGGTACGAAATCCTCCTGAATCAACAATTAGTTGCTCCTGGGCTGAAAAATCTTCTTTTGATGCATCTGCCACTACAACAATAGTCTTAGTGAGGACTGTTTGTCTGATATGCAAATGATTATCCATTTTGGCCTTTCTGAATTCTTCAGGAAAATGCGGGGGAAGCATGGGATGGGCAGCTTCCATAAAAAGACTGTCGCCATCTATGAGATAAATAGCCGCACTTCCCAAATCCAGAACATCTACCGACCGGTCAACGATATTTTGAAAAACGGTATTCTTTTCAACAGACTGATTAAGAGACAAGCTTATATCCAAAAGCCTGGAGAGCTCTTTCGATTTAGTTTTTAAAGCCATATTTGCCTCCTTTCTGTAGAAAAAACCTGATATATGACACTAATTAGCCATAGTCCTTTTTTCATTTCAAATCGTTTGTTAATATTTATTAACAACTCCATCCCTAAATTGTAACTGTTTTTCCTTCCCGGTTTTGAATTAATGCTATTTCTAAGACTTAGATTGGAAAAGTAAAAGTTGGCTTAAATCAGCTTACCCCGGT
>JBEPXC010000336.1:0-3770 GCA_041642035.1 Sphingobacteriia bacterium | reverse complement strand
ACCTGTTCCAGGTTGAACAAGATTTGCAGATAGGCCGATGCAACCATAAGTGCCACATCATTGAAGCTGGTTTCAAGGTCATACTGCCCCGCTTCCAGTTCATGTCGGTTTTGCTTTACCGTATTCCTGACCTGAAAGCCGCTAAAAAGATTCATCCCGCTAGATACACTGAAATTGTTAGACTGAACGCTCTCCGTAGCAAATTCATTGGTAAAGGGGTCTATGGTGCGTCCAAAATTATATGCGTGCGAAGCATTGGCATTAAGTGAAGGATACATCGATGCTTTGCTTTGCAGCAGGTTTTGTTCGGCAAGATCAACAGAAAGTCGTTGCTGTTGGAGCTGAAGGTTGTTTTTCCATGCCTGCTCAATGCATTGTTCCAGAGAAAGGGTGCCTGGTTGAGCAGATACAAAAGAAAAAGACAGGCAAAAAACAGCAAGAGAAATGATGAATCGGGTTGAAATCGGTTGTTGCATTGTAGATGTACTTTTTATTGGATTGTAAATTGGTTTAGACCGGGATTTTATATTATCAGCAGGTACAATGCAATAGGTCGCAATATAAATACAATTGTTACAGGTGAAAGCTTATTATTTTAACCAATTATACTACCTTGCCTGGATATCCACAAATAACATATAAATTTGGGGTGAAGCAGTTATATGCAAACAAAAACCAGACAGGTTTGTTTGCCCATCATTATGTATTTCATTTATGAACGCAAACCCAAACGAGCTTATAAGAGGTAATTAATGAGTTGTAGGTGGCTTCTCCTAAGCATTATTAATTAATTTTATTCGGATGAACATTATAATAAGCGGACAATCAGGCTTTATCGGCAGTAAACTAACCTCATTTTTTCGATCGCAAGGGCATGAAGTTACGGGTATAGGGCGTGGCGATTTTGCAAAGGGGGTTATCCATCTGGCTTCCCTGCTGTCGAACAAGCATGTGCTGATTAATCTGGCCGGCGCACCTATTATCAAGCGTTGGACCAGGAGCTATTCTAAAGTTCTATGGGATAGTCGTATAGTAACAACCCGTTTGCTTGTCGATGCTCTTCCATCAGCCTCTAATGGACCTAAAGCATTTTTTTCTACTTCTGCTGTAAATATTTATGGCGATCAGGGTGTAAATACCGAAACAGAAAATACCCTGGATGAAGATTTCCTGGGGACGCTTTGTCAGCGTTGGGAAGAGGAAGCACTTCGTGCAAGAATTCATTGCAGAACGTATATTATGCGATTTGGTGTTGTGCTGGGAAAAGGGGGTGGAGCGTTGCCCCAAATGGCTTTACCCTTCAAGCTTTTTGTCGGAGGAAAGATTGGTGATGGGCGACAGATGATTTCGTGGATTCATATTGATGATCTTGCCCAGGCATTAAATAAATTGATGCAGGAGTTGCCCGATCAAAATGTGTTTAACTTTACCGCTCCCCACCCGGTGAGCAATGCCGAATTCTCCTCCAGCTTAGCCAAAACCCTTAATCGGCCTAATTTATTCAGAGTGCCGGCCTTTGCCCTGAAAATCCTTTATGGTGAAGGTGCCGTTACCCTAATCAAAGGAGTAACGGTATTGCCGGAGAATTTGCTTAAAGAAGGCTTTCGGTTCCAATACCCGCAGCTTGAAGGGGCCCTGAATAATCTGATGGATTAGAACAGAACATTCCTGGTTCATCAAATATCTCCTGACCAATAATTTATCGAAAGAATAGGTAAGCAAATGATTAACCAAACAGCAGGGAGAAAACCTGTTCTACTTTGGCAACAGGATGAATTTTGATGGTGTACGCCCTGGCATCGATTCCTTTTAAACTATACTTTGAAATAAATATTTCATCGAAGCCCAGTTTCTGAGCTTCAGCGATACGTTGTTCTATACGGTTTACAGGTCTTATTTCTCCTGTAAGTCCAACTTCGGCAGCAAAGCAGGCTTTGTCGTTAACGGCAATATCTTCGCTGGATGAAAGAATAGCACAGATTACCCCCAAATCAATGGCCGGATCATCAACACGCAGTCCCCCGGTAATATTGAGAAAGACATCTTTAATGCTAAGCCTGAAGCCGCATCTTTTTTCCAATACGGCCAGGAGCATGTTTAAGCGACGCACATCAAAGCCCGTTGATGAACGTTGAGGGGTGCCATAGGCTGCGGTGCTGATTAGGGCCTGTGTTTCGATCAGGATAGGGCGCATGCCTTCGATGGTAGCCGAAACGGTTATGCCGCTCAGGGGTTCATCGCGGCTGGTAAGTAATATCTCCGAAGGATTGGACACCTCTCTGAGGCCGTCGCTGCGCATTTCGAAAATGCCCAATTCTGAGGTAGAGCCAAAACGGTTCTTCTGCGACCGCAATATGCGGTACACATGATTATGATCCCCTTCAAACTGCAACACGGTGTCCACCATGTGTTCCAGCAATTTGGGCCCGGCCAGCGAACCCTCCTTGGTGATATGGCCAATGAGGAACACCGGGATGCCTCGCTCCTTGGCAAATTTTTGAAACTCAGAAGAGCATTCCCGTATTTGAGAAATGCTTCCGGCCGAAGACTCGATGGAAGGCGTGGTTAACGTTTGGATGGAGTCAATCACTAAAAGATCGGGATTGGTTTCATCAATATGATGAAAGATGTTTTCCGTGTTGGTTTCGGTAAGGATATAGCAATTGGATTGCATCATCCCCAGGCGTTGGGCGCGCATTTTTATCTGCAACTCACTTTCTTCTCCCGAGATATAGAGCACCTTTTTATTGGGGATATTCAAGGCTACCTGCAACATAAGCGTTGACTTTCCAATGCCGGGTTCGCCACCCACCAATACAAGAGCTCCCGGCACGATGCCTCCACCCAACACCCGGTCGAGTTCTTTGTTTGCCGAGGTAAACCGTTCTTCTTCGCGGGCTTCTATTTCTGCAATAAGCCTGGGTCTGGCACTGGTGGCGCCTTGCCTGCTGCGGCCTGTTTTTGCTGGCACAGGTTTTTCAATGACCTCCTCCACGTAAGTATTCCATTCACCACAGGATGGACAGTTACCTATCCATCTTGCTGACTGCGCTCCGCAGGATTGACAAAAAAATGCTGTTTTTACTTTGGCCATAGCTGGTTTCTTTTCCATAGAAAAAGGGAAAACCTTGGGCTAATAAGCTTGTGGGGTTTTCCCTTTGCAACCATGAAAACAAGGCTTTAAAATTACAAAAAGATTTCCTATTTATCAGATTATTTTCACAAACTCTTTATATAAGATTCCCCCTACAATTTCCAGTCGTATAATCAACTGCTCATCATCCAACTTTAAAATATCCCAATTATCGTTAATCAACTGCTGTGAAGTGTTGCTGATTTGAAGCCTGGGATTTATGGGGTGGTTGTCAAGGGTATAAAATCCCCGGTCTGTTTCTGAAACCTGCCCTGGGTTAATCTTTAGTTTACGATACATGATTACTTCACCATTGCTAAACAACCATTCGTAAGTGTAGGGGTCATTTATATCCTCAACATTTACCACCTCCCATTTACCCTCCAATAATTCAAATCTTTCTTTATTGCATGAAGATAGGATTAGCAAAGAAATTATCCATATCATTATTGAATACCTGTTCATGGGGAATGATTATTTTTCTTGTTTGTACTATCAGAATCTTGCCACTATCGCGAGAAAAGAGAAGCAAATGTAAGTAAAAATTCATAATATCAGAACAATGCACTAAGCCTTAGGCTAAAATTCCTATGCGGCCTTATGTCGCCTGGGCGAGTCATGTATTCGCTGTTGCTTA
>JBEPXC010000335.1:0-3798 GCA_041642035.1 Sphingobacteriia bacterium | reverse complement strand
ATGCCATACCCATGCTGCCGGGTAAGCTCCCCAGGCAACAGGAGTGTAAGTATGGTTTGTAATTCGTGTTATCAGACATCATACTACAAAATAAAATTAAAGCATGATACATTTAGAACCACTCTGCAAGGAAGTCATAGAACTCACCAAACAAACCGGAGAATTTATCCGGGCTGAACTGGATGAAATAAAAACCCATCATATAGAAAGCAAGGGAAGACATGATTTTGTTACCTATGTTGACAAAACCGCTGAGAAGCAAATCGTGGAAGGTCTTCAGAAGATTCTTCCCGATTCAGGTTTTATCACCGAGGAAAAAACCATTGCCACTACACAAAAACAATATATGTGGATCGTGGACCCACTTGATGGCACCACCAATTTTATTCATGGATTGCCCTGCTTCAGCATCAGCATCGGTCTTATGCGCGACTCAAAACTGGTGATGGGGGTGGTTTACGAGATTAATAAGGACGAATGTTTTTATGCCTGGGAAGATAGTAAGGCTTATCTGGACGGGCAGGAGATCAGGGTTTCTGATACCCGCAGCCTAAACGATTCGTTGTTAGCCACGGGATTTCCCTATCATGACTATACCCGCCTGGAGAAGTACCTTGAGCTGTTTACCTGGTGTTTGCACAATACCCATGGCATAAGGCGGCTGGGTAGTGCTGCCGTAGATCTTGCCTACGTGGCCTGCGGCAGGTTTGAAGCCTTCTTTGAATATGGCCTTAATGCATGGGATGTTGCCGGAGGAGCCTTTATCGTGCAACAGGCCGGTGGACGGGTTACCGATTTTGAAGGAGGCGATGATTTTATCTTTAATGGAGAGCTGGTGGCCTCTAATCAGGGCATCGGTGATGAATTTCTTGACAAAGCCAAAAGTGCCTTTGGGAAATAATCACTTGTCAAATTTCAGGACGTGATCTTTTTTGTAAACCGAGTATCAACTGATTAAAATATCCCACAGGTTTGGAATCTCTATCCGATAGTTTTAATGAATTTGCTGCTATACTGGCCCTGGCTGTAATACTGGCATTTGTGGGGCGAATGCTCAGGTTGCCTCTTATTGTATCTTTTATACTGGTAGGACTGCTGGTAGGGCCCTATGGCCTGAACCTGCTGTATTCAGTCGAGAAAATCCATCTATTGTCCGAGATGGGCATTGCCGTATTGTTGTTTGTGGTGGGGCTTAAGCTCGATCTTGGCCTTATCCGCACCAGCGGTAAGGTGGCTGTGGCTTCAGGCCTGGGACAGGTGGTATTTACTTCGGTGTTTGGCTACCTGATATGCCTGGCCCTGGGGTTCTCTCAGATTACCAGTATATATATTGCTGTGGCGCTGACTTTTTCCAGCACCATCATTATTGTCAAACTGCTCTCTGATAAAAAGGAAATTCAATCTCTGCACGGACAAATATCGGTAGGGTTTCTTATTGTACAAGATATAGTGGTTATCCTGGTCATGATAGTCCTGTCTGCCATGGGCAACCAAAGCGACTATTCGGCATTGCAGGAGGTGATGCTGGTGGCATTAAAGGGCATTGTATTGCTTGCCATCATTTACATCCTTATCCGTTATGTTATGCAACGACTTACCAGCATCATGGCCCGTACGCCTGAGTTGCTGGTGCTTTTTTCCCTTAGCTGGGCCATTGTACTGGCAGCGGCAAGTGGTTATCTGGGTTTCAGCAAAGAGGTGGGCGCTTTTCTGGGAGGGATATCGCTGGCTTCAACTTCTTACCGCGAAGTCATTTCAGGCCGATTGGTTTCAGTGCGCGATTTCTTGCTGTTGTTCTTTTTTATTCACCTGGGCAGTCAGGTAAATGTCGGCCTGCTGGGTGAACAACTTGTACCTGCTATGATTCTGTCGCTTTTTGTTCTTGTGGGTAACCCCATTATTGTAATGATCATACTGGGCATCATGGGATATCGAAAAAGAACCAGCTTTCTGGCAGGGCTTAATGTGGCACAGATATCTGAGTTTTCGCTCATCCTGGCTGCTCTGGGCTTATCCATGGGGCAAATCTCAGAAGAGACCCTGGGACTGATTACCTTGGTGGGTCTACTTACCATAGGCATATCCACTTATCTTATCAATTTCTCCCACCAGATTTACGAACATGTTGCACCCCTGCTGGATGTTTTTGAACGAAAAAGCCCTTACCGCGAAATCGTAGACGAGACCCTGGTGCAGAACCCCTTCGACATCATCATCTTTGGGCTGGGGGTTTATGGAAACAACATCGCCAACAGCCTTGAGGCCCGTGGATTTCGTGTGTTTGGCGTAGATTTCGACCCCAAGCTGGTCAAACACTGGAACAAAAAAGGCCGCCATGCGCAATATGGCGATGCCGACGACCCCGAATTGATGGAAATTCTGCCCGGTAAGACCCAATGCGTGATATCTACCCTTCCCGATAAACAAGTCAACCTGGCCCTGATCAAATATCTTCGAAACGCCGACTACGAGGGCAAAATAGCCGTAGCATCCTACTTTGGCCGCACAGCAAAGGAACTGGAGCTGGCAGGTGCCGATCTTATCCTGTTGCCTTTTAAAGATGCTTCCGAAAATATCGTCGACAAGCTCAAATCGCTCAAAATACGCAAGTAGCAGCAACAGGCCGCTGCTGTCATACGACCAACCGGCACACATCCACCTGTATCCAATAATCTTTATCGGCTCATCAGTCTATGTAGCTTTAGTGTATTTTGGCCATAGCAAGTCCGTACTTAAACCGTATTTAAACCGTATTTTTACGGTTTAAATACGGTTTAAGTACGGACTTGGTACAGTGATGGGAGTGAGAAGTGAAGAAGAGCTGGAAGCTGGAAGCTGGAAGCTGGAAGGAAGGGGAGTGTCACATCCAGAAATATTGTCAGGATGATAAGGTTGGGGATGCTCGCACGGCTGTGCGAGCCTACGTATACACCATCATATGAACTTTGGCCCGCACGGCCGTGCGGGCAACATAGATTCCATAAATATCGGAGGAAAACAACTTGAGCACCGCATTGCTGCCATTTCGCCTATTGGGCAGGGGACAAGTGGGGCTCGTGGGACAAGTGGGCAATGAGGACCTTAACCTTAACCTTACTTAGCGAAGTCGAAGGATGGTACCTGAGCGGTGGCGAAGGATCACTCAAACCACCTGTTGAGCAGTAGGTTAAACTCTTTGGTGTTGACGGGTTTGGTGAGGTAATCGTCCATGCCCAGATTAATATATTTTTCTTTATCGCCTTCGAAGGCATTGGCACTCAGGCCCACAATAGGAGGGATGTTGGCATAGGTTTCCTTGAGTTTCTGTGTTGCATGGATGCCATCCATCACCGGCATCTGGATATCCATCAGCACCAGGTCGAAAAGGCCGGGTTTGAACATATCCAGTGCTATCTGACCGTTGTCGGCGACAGTTACGGTATGCCCCATGCCCTGAAGAATCAGGGATATAACTTTTTGGTTGATCTTCTTGTCTTCTACCAGCAGAATGCTTAAATGTCTTTCTTTTGTATCTTGAAGCGGTTGTGAAGGGATGATTTGCTCAGGGGGGGTCTCAGAGAGGCTGGCCATGAAGGTAAACCAAAAGGTGCTTCCTTTTCCGAGCTGGCTTTCCAGGCCAATGGTGCCCCCGAGTATTTTGGTCAGTTCCTTGCTTATAGACAGACCCAGTCCTGTCCCTTCTATGGAGCGCATATCCGCCTGCTCCAGCTGGGAAAAGGGGCTAAATACATCCCTTTGCTTCTCCACGCAAATACCGGGACCCTCATCGATGACCTTAACCATAAAGCGCAGCTTTCC
>JBEPXC010000334.1:0-3830 GCA_041642035.1 Sphingobacteriia bacterium | reverse complement strand
GTGCTCCTGAATCCTACTTCCTCAACGGTTCCATCAAGGTCTTGTGTTGTAATCCAATGGCCTACAGAAAAAGGCTTATCCACAAAGATCATAAACGAACCAAACATATTCTTCAAAGTGTCCTGCGCTGCCAGGGCAACGGCCAGACCTCCAATAGATAGTCCTGCCAGCAACGCTGTAATGTTTACATTCAGATTTTGCAGAATAAATAAACCACCTATTATGATCACGAAAACCTTAAGAATTTTCCTGATAAGAGGCACCACATTGTTGTCGAGGCTGGTATCGCTTTTTTCGGCCACTCTTTCAAGGTAAAGACTCAATACATTAATCAGGCGATAAAAAACCAGCATGACAAAGAAAGGAAGGATGGCTCGGAAGGCATAATTTATATAAAATGATGCCTCCGGGGGGATTTGTAGCAGCGGAAAAAGAACCAAAACCATCAGAAAAACCACAAAAAGACTTAAGGGTCGGGCAACGGGTGACAGATAAGGCCTGACGACCTTATCATAGCCCAAATGATGGGCACCTTTATACAACAACAGGTCGAAAATCCAGGTGAGTAATTTATGAAGTAAAAAGGCCAATACTATGATGATAAGAATACCCAGATGTTGCCAAAGGTATAATCCGAAAAACTTGAAGTGACTTGATTTGGGTATCAGTTCCATTAGGCGCTCTGCACCATAGGGGTATACTTCGGAGTGAAATTTATCTATGGCATTAAAGCTTTCCTTGCTGTATAACCATCTGCCATCTTGTTGTTTTTCAAGATAAATGTTGGGTGTTTGACTTATAGGAACATATATATTTCGTTGTGTAAGAGAATCAACGTATTCTGGGTCACGGGGTAGGGTTGCCATATTGATCGGTAAACCACGTCCATCCCATGCCTGCTTAAGTTGTATGGCCATTTTTCTGGCCCTGGCACTGTCTGTTTCAGCATGCATAAAAGGCTTTATAGCTTTAGCAATATCGTATTGTTCGGGCTGCAGGAAATACAAGTGAGTAACAACACTTTCGTAGGGTGTGCTAAGGCTGACCTCATGGTTATAGGGTAATCCGCTGGATTGCGAAAAACCGGATAATGATATAAAAAAAAGAAAGAGGAAGGGGGTTATGATAAGGCAAATGCTTTTTATTATTCTGTACATACGGGAGGTATTTTTACTAAAGTTGGTTAGCGGAAAATATTGGGGAATAAAGATACTGGTTAATAGCTTTTCGACCAATTAATTATGATGTTTTATTGAATTATGATGGGTTTGTCGTTTACTTTTGTAATGATGATCCCTACAATGATGCCTGCCGTTTTCACCCGATTATTGTACATAATTAGTCTGTAAAAGGGATATTTTATAATAAAAATGAAAAAAATAGTTTTGTTTTTAAAAAAAATCTCTACATTTGCCTCTTCAAAACAGAAAAACTATGAATTTTAATTTCAATCATCATCATCATCCTGCATTTTATCCCACGGAATAGAATCGTGTTGATGTTGTATTGAAAGCAACGATATATCGAAACCGTGGGAAGCCTCCCACGGTTTTTTTTTGTGCCAAAAATTAATCATTAAACAATCACATCCACAAACAGTTTATTTAGCATCTAAAACCAATACCATGAATACGGCTTTTAATTTTTCTGCATTTCATCATTGGCACCATCATCACGTGATGTTGAGAAAACATTGCAGAAAACACTGAAAGCCCATATACAAATATAAGATTGTAAATAGAAAGGCTCGCAGGTTTCTGCGGGCCTTTTTTGGTAGTAGTATTTGACAAATCATCTGTATAATAAATTAAATAAAAGAAAAATGACAAAATTAAGAATCGCCATTCAAAAATCGGGACGCCTGAGCGAGAAAAGCCTTCAACTGCTGTCCGACTGCGGAATCAGTATTAGCAATGGAAATCGTACACTGCTGGCATCAGGGAAGAATTTTCCTGTAGAAATCCTTTACCTGCGCGACGACGATATCCCCGGATATATTGAAGACGGTGTAGCCGATGTAGGAATACTGGGCGAGAACGTAGTGCTGGAGAAAAGTACCAGTCTGAAGATTATCAACAGGCTGAATTTTGCACGCTGCCGTATGTCTATTGCCGTGCCACGCACAGAGCAATACACCGGGCCGGCATTTCTTGAAGGCAAAAGAATTGCAACCTCCTACCCCCGCATCCTGCAAAACTATTTAGACCAAAACAACATCAAGGCTGAGATACACGAAATCCTGGGTTCCGTGGAGATCGCTCCTTCTATTGGGTTGGCCGGAGCCATCTTCGACATCGTGAGCACCGGCAGCACCTTATTGAGCAATGGATTGAGAGAAGTGGAGGTCGTGTTGAAATCAGAAGCCGTTTTGGTAGGTGCCCAGAGTATGGAATCCGAAAAGCAGGAGATCCTCGACAAGATTTTGTTTCGTATGAATGCTGTAATGAAGGCCCGTACCAACCGGTATGTTCTGCTCAATGCACCCAACGACAAGCTTAGTGATATCATTAGTATTCTTCCGGGAATGAAAAGCCCCACCGTGGTGCCTCTCGCCGAAGAAGGCTGGAGCGCCGTGCATTCGGTAATTGGCGAAGAGCGGTTCTGGGAAGTGATCGATGAGCTCAAGGAAGCCGGAGCACAAGGCCTGCTGGTCATCCCCATTGAAAAAATGGTTGTTTAAAAAAACCGCTATCGAAAGGACAGTCAACCGCAGGAATATATGTTTTATCTTTGAAGAACAGACATTAACAAGAAAAAATAAAAAATCATGCAAACGCAAATTCTCATTACCGAAAACCCCTCCCGGGATAGTTGGGAGCAACTGCTGAAACGCCCTGCCATGGATTCTGAATACCTCGATCAGGCGGTGGAGGATATTTTCTTTGCCGTGAAAAGAAAAGGTGATCAGGCTCTGATTGATTTTACCCGCACTTTTGATGGGGTTCAGCTGGATGTATTAACCGTGTCTAAAGAGGATCTTGATGCCTCTGAAAATTTGATCAGTGATGCTCTTAAGCAAGCCATCGAGACAGCGGCATCCAACATCCGGAAATTTCACGCCGCCCAGCAGTGTAACCTGGTAAAGATGGAGACCTCTCCCGGGGTGCTGTGCTGGCAAAAGGCTTTGCCGATTCAAAAAGTGGGGTTGTACATTCCCGGTGGCAGTGCTCCCCTTTTTTCTTCTGTACTCATGCTTGCAGTACCCGCTAAGATAGCAGGCTGTAAGGAGGTGATCCTTTGTACCCCTCCGGGAAAAGAGGGTAAGGTGAATCCCGCCATACTCTATGCTGCCCGCATATCGGGCGTTACCTCGGTCTACACTGTAGGTGGAGCACAGGCCATCGCCGCCATGGCCTTTGGTACAGAAACCATTCCGGCAGTAAATAAGATATTTGGCCCCGGCAACCAGTTTGTTACGGCAGCCAAACAGGTGGTACAAAAATTAGGGGTGGCCATAGACCTTCCTGCCGGACCCTCGGAAGTGATGGTGATGGCCGATGAAACGGCAAATCCCGCTTTTATTGCTTCTGACTTATTGTCGCAGGCCGAACATGGCCCCGACAGCCAGGTCATTCTTCTTACCACCAGCCGCATACTGGCCGCCGATACCCTTCTTGCCCTGGAAGAGCAGCTGGAGCAATTGCCCCGTAAAGAAATGATCGAAAAAAGCCTTGAATCCTGCAAAATCATTGTCATGGATTCAGTGGATGAAATGATGGAGATGGTTAATGAATATGCTCCCGAACACCTTATTGTTGCTATGAACCAGGCAACAGAAGTGGCTTCAGGTATCCTCAATGCCGGTTCGGTATTTCTTGGCAACTATACCC
>JBEPXC010000333.1:0-3832 GCA_041642035.1 Sphingobacteriia bacterium | reverse complement strand
TCTGTTTTAGCGCCTCCAAATCCATCATAGGTTTTATAGGAACTATATATAAAGGGCTGCATGTAAAAGGGCATATTCCCGGCAATTACCCCCTGATAACCAAGTCGATTAGCCAATGATAATCGTTCCGGAACCAGGGTAATATAATGTCGGTGGATTAAAATCGCCTGTAAGTATCCGTAGTCTCCATTACCCAGAAAGCCGGGTGCGCCTATAAGAATCCCTTCCGACCACATTCCCTTCATGGGGTTGGACAGCTGATCCCGGGTGTCGTGTATAAGTCCGGTTTTTAAATATACTGTGTTTCCTCCATCACTGATATCCTGAGGAATAATTCCGGAAGCAACATATTTATCATAAAGCGTTGGCACCTCTCTCGCCTGATCTTCTTCATCAAGCCCTTCATTTATATTTTCAAAATCAACCCGCCCCAATTTTTGGCCGAAATAGCCTGCTCCATAGAGCCATTTCCATTCATCATTATAAAAACGGCGCTGAAAATCTGCTGTTATACGCAGTAACTTACGATCATAACGGTAGTACATTCTTGATCCACCAGGCGAATCCTGGTTTTCAAGTTCAGGATTATATACTGCTTCATAGCCATTAAACCCATAGAAATCCAGCGCCTGCTCAGTTAAGTACATCAAATCAAAAGTAGTACGTGTATTGGGAATTAAATAGGGTGAGTCATAAAAGAAATTGTTCAGCCCATTACCCTTGGTAGTGCGAGACCATTCAAAATATAGTGAATGAAGGTAGGTGGGATAGGTACTACCATCACCATAATAAAAGAAATTAGCCAACGCACCATATCGAAAGCCTTCATCGCTGTTGTAGGCCACTGCAGGAAGCGCCCCAAAGGTCCAGCCCGTTTTTACCGGAACAACCACAGTGGTATCATTAGAAGAAAAAGTAGCACTGCTTAATACAATCCAAAATAATAAAATGAAAAGTAAAAATCTCATATGACAAAGTTTTCGTTAATGTTTACTCTTTTAATTTGTTACCTCAATTCTTGGGCAAGCCGTTATGTAGCGTGAAAAGCATTTTCTTAGAAAGTATAAAGTTAAATTATTTCAACATTGATTCACGCTTTTTTTAAGGGTTTAAGGCTTTTATTTTCGTTATCCATTAGAGAGAAACCTGTAAATTTGCTGAAAATAAGCATACATAAAAAACTAACTATTCACCCCAAAAACCGTTCACAGCAAATTTCTCCTGAAAAGGTAATCTTTGCCAGGCCCAGCAGCATGTATTCCATAATAGACATAGAAACCACAGGAGGTAATCCTTACCGCGATAAAATCACCGAGATAGCCATATACATTCATGATGGAACCCGAATAGTGAAAGAATTCCACTCACTGATCAATCCTGAGCGAAAAATCCCCTATTTCATCTCCCGCATGACGGGGATCTCCGACCAGATGGTGGCAAAGGCACCAAAGTTTTTCGAGGTGGCCAAAACCATTGTTGAACTCACCGAGAACTCCATTTTTGTGGCTCATAATGCCACTTTTGATTATAATTTCATTAAAACAGAATTTAAAAATCTGGGGTATTTCTATCAAAAAGAATGTCTTTGCACCGTAAAACTGAGCCGTAAAATTATTCCTGGATATAAATCATATAGCCTGGGCAAATTATGTCAAGAATTAAATATCCGTATTGAAAACAGGCATCGTGCGCAAGGAGATGCATTGGCTACAGTGCTTCTGTTTGAACTTTTATTAAAGAAAGGTCAGGGCGAATTGTTTGTAGAGACCATGGGCATGAAATTCAACAACAACCCCGTTAACCCCGTTATTACACGCCAAACCATTGAGCAACTTCCTCAAAAGACAGGCATCTATTTCTTTCTGGATGAACAAGGCCATGTTATTTATATTGGTAAGAGCAAGGATATCAGACAAAGGGTATTGTCTCATCTTAGCCATGTAAAAACCAAAAGGGCCTCTGAAATGGTGCAGAAAATAACCAATATTGAATATGAAATTACAGGCAGTGAATTACTTGCACTTTTGAGAGAATCGGAGGAGATTAAAAACCACCAGCCTCTTTACAACAGGGCGCAAAGAAGATCAATCTATAGTTACGGTTTATATAGTGCTTTAGATGCCAATGGATATAACTGCCTTAGGATAGAACGCAATATCAATGGTTCTGTTCCCCATACCAGTTTTTCTTCGCTGGATAAAGGAAAAGAATTTCTTTTTAATCTTACTGAAAAATTTAATCTCTGCCAGAACCTTACAGGCTTATATGCTACAAAATCGGCTTGCTTTCAGTACGCGGTAAAACAATGCCGCGGGGCATGCATTGGTGTTGAAGCAGCCCAAAGTTATAACATCAGAGTAAAGGAGGCTCTTGATTATGCCGGTTTTCTAAAGGAGAATTTAATCGTACTTGATCAGGGAAGAACGCCCTCAGAATCATCATTTATCATCATTGAGTGTGGCAGGTATCTGGGATATGGATATGTGCCCAAGGAGGATCAATTGATGAATGCTGATGACTTTAAGCAACTTCTAAAGCCTGCCATGGATAATAGGGATGTAAAACAAATCATATCGGGCTTCTTAAGAAACAAAAGAACCGGAAAAAGAATTGTATTCTAGAAAGGGATGTAAAAAGGGCAAGCTAGTGTTGAACTAATCGTTAATCAGTAAATACTGGTAACGAAAGATGGAAAGGGATCAGCAATTTCAGGATTTAAAAAGGCATTGGATGGAAAAGGATATTTACCTCCAAAAATGCCGGCTTCATTGCCCATGGAATTTCTTGCCGGAGAACTCTCGGAGAGTTTAAATACGGTTCCCCCCATAATGTCATTGGTAGGCCAATATACAAACCCCGGATCCACCCCAGTCTGATTGCCGTTTCCATTATTGTATTCTCCCGAGCATAAATGCTTTGATTCGAATTTCGCGGGTTGATCATAACAAGTCTCGATACCGATTTTATCCCCTGAAGAAAAATTATTCTGAAACCGGCTTCTATACACATCTTCCAATACATATTCATCACGGGTGAAAATGTTGTTCAGCACCTGGGCCTGGGTAACATCTTTCATCCTGCCCAGGATAATATTATTTTCTACCAACAGAGTGCCCCGTCTAAACCCTATCAGAGAGTTGATAATATTGTTGTGAAAGGAAAATCCTGCCGCTCCTGCTTCAGTGTTTTCCTTTGCACCTCCGTCGACCCAACCTCTAATTATGTTATTTCGAAATACCCAGTTTTCGGCACTTCCAACTACATCAACAAACCATAACCAATTACGTTCTATTGTTACGTCTTCTATTTTTACATTGTCATTGGCAACCGTAATGATATTGGGTCGCTGCCCGGGGAAATATGGAAATTCGAAACCAATTATTTTGCTTCCTGAAGAAATAGTGCGCCGGTATGGGTTGGAGGTAAATAATATCCGTGTTAATTTGGAGGTATGCCCGATATGGATATCACCTGAAAAGCCCTCCCCTATTATAACCAGGCGTTTCTCAAGTAACACATTTCCATAATTTATGGGGGAGCCTTTTACAAATATGGTATCATTAGGAGAAGCATGCTCGATGGCCGATTGAATACTACTAAAATCTCTTTCTACTCCCGCCTGATTGGATACCATAAATTTGGCTCCAAGACCTTCTGCCGGAAGCATAAACAGATATAATAATATCAATATATTTTTAATCATTAAAAATTAATTTTTATAGTCATTTTTCATTACAGCTCCAAGGGCGCTAAGTTTCCCCTTTTCACAAGAGTGTTCTTCAACGGCTAAAAATCAGTTAAATACACAATCGTCGTAAGGAATATTAAACTC
>JBEPXC010000332.1:0-3834 GCA_041642035.1 Sphingobacteriia bacterium | reverse complement strand
TTGCTGTCTACCAGGTAAAGGCCATTCAGCTGGGCTCTCGCTTCAGATTCTTCCAGCAAAACATTAATGATGTTTTTGGTAAAGCCACCATTAAGAATCAAGGCGTGAGAGCTCAGGCTGCTCTTTCTTTTTTGGTTAAAGAATGAATTGTTTACAACACCTGCATTGTGTCCTTTATTTTGAATCTTATAGAAGTCAAGGATTGATCCTTCCGCCATGAAGGTTTCTGCCAGACTATTGGTAAAGCTGATGTTATGGGTGAGGGAATGATCGCAGTGAACCAGGGTTAACTTGCTGTTTTTCTCCAGAATGACCAGGTGCCTGGGGTTTACCATCAGAGGATCCGGAGAATTAACAATATTGATTAGTTGTATTGGCTTTTCTACCCTTACACCTTCAGGAACATATATAAACATCCCATCTTGCCAGAAAGCTGTATTCAGAGCAGCAAGACCTGGTTTTTCAAGGTCTGCTATTTTGCCCAGGTGTTTCTCAACGATCTCGGGATAGGCCTCCATTGCTTTGGATAGACTGCCTATAATGGTTCCATCATGCAGCGTTGTAAGCGGGGCGTTTTTATATACATACCATCCATTGAGCAAGGTGATGGAAAAGGTATCTAGGTCATATACATCACAACTAAAGATTTTTTCCAGGTCATACGGACGGTTTTGATTGGTGAAGTCATGATGATAGGATGCTTTGAAAAGAGGTTCAAGATTCGTGTACCTCCAGTTTTCTGTATCACTGTCGGGGAAACCATTTCTTTGAACCATGTCAATAGCCTGTTCCCTGAGGGAAGTAACAGATTTTGGCTCAGAAGCCTTGATGGCATCTAAGTTTTCTCTGAACAGATCGTACATTAATTGTTCTGATGTTATATTTTCGGTGATGTTTGGCATTAGGTGGAGATTAGATGATTACAACGTTTTTTCTATACCTGCTTCTTTTCTTATCCATTCGTATCCCTTCTCTTCCAGTTCGATAGCCAGCTCTTTGCCTCCACTCTTTACTATCCTGCCATCAAAAAGAACGTGCACAAAATCGGGTATAATATAATCGAGCAAACGCTGATAATGCGTTATGACGATGGTTGCATTTTCTGGCTTGCGCAATTTGTTGACGCCATTGGCTACTACCTTGAGGGCATCAATATCTAAACCTGAATCTGTTTCATCCAGAATAGAAAGCCTGGGTTCGAGCATAGCCATTTGAAAAATTTCATTCTTCTTTTTTTCACCACCGGAAAAACCTTCGTTAACAGACCTGTTGGAAAGCTTTGAATGAATTTCTACCAGCTTCTTGCGTTCTTCCATCATTTTTAAAAATTCTGCTCCGCTAAGAGGATCCAGGTCCAGATATTTTCTTTTTTCATTGAGTGCCGTGCGTAAGAAATTGGCCATGCTAACCCCTGGTATCTCAACAGGATATTGAAAGCCAAGAAATATCCCTTCGCGGGCACGGATTTCAGGCTCCATCTCAAGCAGATCTTTTCCCATAAAAGTAATTTCACCCTTGTCCACGTCAAACATATCTCGGCCCGCAATTACGGAAGCCAGGGTGCTCTTGCCGGTTCCATTGGGACCCATAATGGCATGTACTTCTCCCGCATTTACTTCCAGGTTAAAATCCTCTAAGATGGTTTTCCCGTTTATGGAAACCTGCAAATTTTTTATATTAAGCATTATTCTATAATTTACTATTATCAATCATGTGTTTTATCTTCTCCAGGTTGGAAGCATATTTTTTAAAGAAGGTAGAAGCAAATTTATCGAATGCTTCATCATCAAACTCCTCTAATTCTTCCATTAAAACAATTACTCGTACTTCCTTTAGATTCATGTCTTTAAGGTCAGCAAAGAGATTTTCCGGTATCGGAATTTTGTTGTTCTCAACTTTCGACTTAAATGCGATAGATTTCATTCGAGTGGGTTTTTAGTTTTATAATCAATAGGTTAAATTGGTTTTTTATCCTACACTACCCTCCAGGCTGATGGAAAGTAGCTTTTGAGCTTCGACGGCAAATTCCATGGGGAGTTTATTCAGTACTTCCTTGGCATATCCGTTTACGATAAGTCCGATAGCAGCTTCCATGTCTATGCCTCTTTGCAGGCAATAGAAAAGCTGATCGTCGGATATCTTACTGGTGGTTGCTTCATGTTCTACAATGGAGGTTCGATTGCCAACCTCAACATAAGGAAAGGTATGGGCACCACACTGGTCTCCCAAAAGCAGGGAATCGCATTGCGAGAAATTTCTGGCATTTTCCGCCTTTCGGCTGGTCTTCACTAATCCGCGATAGCTGTTGTTGCTATGACCTGCAGAAATCCCTTTTGAGATAATGGTGCTTCGGGTGTTTTTACCCAAATGAATCATTTTGGTTCCTGTATCCGCTTGTTGATAATTGTTGGTAACAGCAACGGAATAAAATTCACCTACTGCGTTATCGCCCAATAATACTACACTGGGGTACTTCCAGGTAATAGCCGAGCCTGTTTCTACCTGTGTCCAGGAGATTTTAGAATTGTCTCCTTCACACAAACCTCTTTTTGTAACAAAGTTGTAAACGCCACCACGGCCATTTTTATCGCCGGGCCACCAGTTTTGAACAGTGGCATATTTTACCTCAGCATCTTTACGAGCAATAATCTCAACTATGGCAGCATGCAACTGATGCTCATCGCGCATGGGAGCAGTGCAACCTTCCATATAGCTTACATAGCTTCCCTCCTCGGCAACGATCAGGGTTCTTTCAAACTGGCCTGTATTGGCTGCATTGATTCTGAAATAGGTTGAGAGCTCCATAGGGCACCTGACCCCTTTAGGGATGTAGCAAAAAGAGCCATCGCTGAAGACGGCCGAATTTAAGGCTGCATAGTAATTGTCGGTATAAGGAACAACAGATCCCATATGTTTTTTAATCAGGTCGGGATGATTTTGCACCGCTTCGCTGAAGGAACAGAAAATGATGCCTTTTTCAGCCAGCGTTTCCCGAAAGGTGGTGGCTACAGATACACTATCCATAACAGCATCTACAGCAACCCCTGCAAGTACCTTTTGCTCATTTAGGGGAATGCCGAGCTTTTCGAAAGTGGCCAACAGCTCAGGATCTACTTCATCAATGCTATCGTATTTGGGCTTCTTTTTGGGTGCTGAATAATAAATGACATCCTGGAAATCTATGGGTTCATGCTTTATGTGCGCCCATTTGGGTTCCTTAAGAGTAAGCCAATGTCGGTATGCCTTTAATCGGAATTCGAGCATAAACTCAGGCTCATTTTTTCTGGAGGAAATAAATCTGACGGTTTCTTCACTCAAACCCCGCGGGGCTTGATCCATTTCCATATCAGTATAAAAACCATACTTGTATTCACTCTGGGTTACTTCATCAAGTATGAGATTGCTTTTGTCTTCTGCCATGGGCAAGTGTTTTTTAGTAGTATTTGTGCTAAACTCCAACAACTTTGGTGAGGATATGTTGGATCTTCCGTTCTTATTTAGATTGATTTTAAATAGAGTGCAAATATACAAAACCCATACTACATTTCATAAGAAACAATGACGGGTAACTTTAAAAGTTGTCATTTTTTAAACGTGAAGGACAAATTAGCGATCCGAGTGTACATTTTAGAACAAAAACACGACCGGTAACGGTCACATTACACTCAATATAATTTATTTAATATAACATAAAGTAAAGATAGCCAGGCTGTAAAACTTTATGGCATGTTTTTTATTAATTTTATTGTAAAAAGTAATATTATGCAGTACTCGAGAATTCTGATCGCATTAAGAAGTATTTCTAAGCAAAAGTTTTATGCCATATTAAATATT